>JBBRGD010000215.1:0-4477 GCA_038241065.1 Flavobacteriales bacterium | reverse complement strand
TTGACGAAATGAAAAATCAAACAATACATATTTGGTGGTGGAATAGCTTACGTCAACACGTCGTGAAGTAACACTGCTATAGTATTTAATCATATACAAAAGGCTTGTCTCACGACAAGCCTTTTTTTATTCAACAATATTAAAATTTATGTTTCAATTAAACACAACCTATAAAAAACTCCTCGCCGATACCATAACTCCGGTGAGCGTTTATCTTAAGATCCGGGATAAATATCCCAACAGTTTACTTTTGGAAAGCAGTGACTATCACGCCAACGACAATAGTTTTTCATATGTCTGCTGTAATCCTATCGCATCTGTAAAAATTGAGAATGACCTAATTATTGAAGTTTTCCCTGATGGCAGCAGAATTGAAATTCCGATTACACAAGATATCAATGTACCTGAACGGATCCAGGAATTTTCAAAGCAATTCCATACAGAAACTTCCAATTTTAAATTTATCAACAGTGGTCTTTTTGGTTATATCGCTTATGATGGCGTTCAGTATTTTGAGGATATCAAAATAGCGAAAAAGAAAGGTGATCTAAAACTGCCAGATTTGTATTACGCGGTTTACCAAAATATTATTGCCATCAATCACTTCAACAACGAAGCCTATATTTTTGATCATAATTTCAATACCGAAAATAATCTAAAAGAAATAGAGCAAATTCTGAAAGTTAAAAACTTTGCAACCTATAGTTTTAAAAGACAGGAAGAAGCTGTTTCAAATTTAACCGATGAAGAGTTCAGGGAAAATGTAACATTGGGGAAAAAACACTGCCAACGCGGAGACGTTTTTCAATTGGTGCTTTCCCGACGTTTCTCCCAGGCTTTTAAAGGAGACGAATTCAATGTTTACCGCGCCTTGCGCAGTATAAATCCGTCACCTTACTTGTTCTATTTTGATTATGGGAACTTTAAAATTTTTGGCAGTTCTCCGGAGGCACAACTCGTAGTGAAAGATGGGCAGGCAGAAATCCACCCAATTGCAGGAACCTTTAAACGCACCGGAAATGACGAGCAAGACGCAGAATTAGCCAAAAGTCTTGCTTTAGACAAAAAAGAAAATTCCGAGCACGTGATGCTGGTGGATCTTGCCAGAAATGATCTAAGCCGGCACAGTACCAATGTAAAAGTAGAAACCTTTCGTGAAATTCAATTCTTTTCGCACGTCATTCACTTAGTGAGCAAGGTTACCGGAATTAAGAAGAAAAATACCGACACCATGCAAATTGTGGCAGATACTTTTCCGGCCGGAACGCTTAGCGGTGCTCCAAAACACAGTGCGATGACTTTGATTGAAAAATATGAAAACGTAAACCGGAGCGCATATGGCGGGGCAATCGGGTTTATGGATTTCAACGGGAATTACAACCACGCGATTATTATAAGGTCTTTTGTGAGCAAAAATCATCAGCTTCACTATCAAGCCGGAGCGGGAATAGTCTCAGAATCAAAAGAGGAAAACGAATTACAGGAAGTTTTTAACAAATTAGGCGCGTTGACCAAAGCATTGGAAATTGCGGAAGAAATATAAAATACTAAATGACATCCACAAAAGAAGTGTTTATTAAAAAAGATAACTACAGAAATGAATAATTTAAATAATAATTCTGCAAATATTCCAAATTCCAAATTTCGGAAATCTCCGGTAACAGTTTTGGTAATAGACAATTACGATTCTTTTGTTTACAATCTGGTACATTATCTGGAGGAACTTAACTGTGTGGTAACGGTTCGTCGCAATGATGAGCTCAACCTGGAGGAGGTTGAAAAATATGATAAGATCTTACTTTCCCCAGGGCCAGGCATTCCAGATGAAGCAGGACTTTTAAAGGCAATCGTTGAAAAATACGCTCCAACTAAAAGCATTTTGGGGGTCTGTTTGGGTCAACAGGCAATTGGAGAAGTATTTGGGGGTACATTGGTAAATCTGGAGTCGGTTTATCACGGAATTGCCACCAAAATCAAGCGATGTGTAGATGATGAAGTTCTTTTTGAAGGATTGGAAAAGGAATTCGAAGTAGGAAGATATCATTCCTGGGTAGTCGATAAAAATTTACCGCATTGCCTAGAAGCCACTTCCTACGATCACAACGGACAGGTAATGTCCTTGCGCCATCGGGCTTTTGACGTAAAAGGAGTGCAGTTTCATCCGGAATCGGTATTAACTCCAGACGGTAAAAAAATAATAGAGAATTGGGTGAAATAAAAAGCCCAAACCTCCCCGAGGGGGAGGGTGTAAATATTTAGGATTAAAAACTAAAGTTTAATAAAATAACCTCAACAAACTCTTTCCCTTCGGGGGAATTAGAGAGAGCCTTTAACTATGAGACAATTACTAAACAGACTTATAAATCACGAAACCATCTCAAAAGAAGAGGCAAGGGAAGCGCTGGTCAATATTTCGAACGGAGAATATAACCAAAGCCAGATTGCTGCTTTTTTAACGGTTTATATGATGCGAAGCATCACCATTGAAGAACTGGAAGGCTTTCGCGATGCATTGTTGGATCTATGCGTCAAGATAGATTTAAGCGCTTACAACCCAATTGATCTATGTGGCACGGGCGGGGATGGAAAAGACACTTTCAACATTTCAACTGTTTCCTCTTTTATAACTGCCGGGGCCGGGATAAAAGTCGCCAAACACGGTAATTACGGAGTTTCTTCGATTAGCGGAAGTTCAAATGTCCTGGAATATCTGGGTATAAAATTCAGTAATAATCCCGATTTTCTTGAAAAATGCATAGATCAGGCAGGAATTTGTGTACTTCACGCACCGCTTTTTCACCCGGCGATGAAACATGTAGCGCCAATCAGGAAATCCCTGGCGGTAAAAACTTTTTTCAATATGTTGGGACCAATGGTAAATCCCGCCTTTCCGAAACAACAATTGGTGGGTGTTTTTAGTCTGGAATTGGCCAGAATGTATGGATACCTGTATCAAAATACCGATATCAAATTCACTATTCTACACGCTTTGGACGGATACGATGAAATTTCCCTGACAGGAGCTACCAAAACTATTTCCAATAATGTAGAAAGCATATTGGAAGCATCATATTTTGGAATAGAAACTTTAAAAGCTTCAGAGATTTATGGAGGATATTCCATAGAAAATTCAGCTAAAATTTTTATGAATATATTAAAGGGAGAAGGAACCTCAGCACAAAACAATGTGGTTTGTGCCAATGCAGGAATGGCCATTGCAACTGATAAAAATTGTTCCCCCAAAGAAGGTTTTGAATTTGCGAAAGAAGCCCTGCTTTCGGGAAAAGCACTACAGGCTTTGAATAAATTACAGCAGTTAAGTCAGTTATAATTTTTAAACAATTAGCTCCATATAATAAGTTTGAATAAATAAAAGAAAGTCTGAGCCAGTCAAAGACCCTTACCAAACTCAATTAATATTATTTTATAATGAACATATTAGACCAGATAATTGCTGATAAAACCAAAGAGATCGCCCTTAAAAAACAGCTGATTTCAGCTTCCAATTATGTGCGATATCCATTATTTGAACGGGAAACAGTTTCTTTAACCTACGCCTTAAAAAACAGTAGGACCGGAATTATAGCCGAACACAAGAGACGATCACCTTCCAAAGCAGTGATCAATCAAAGTCTGAATGTTCAAGATGTGTCTCGTGGATATGAAAATGCAGGGGTTTGCGGAATGTCTGTTTTAACCGATGCAAAATATTTTGGCGGATCATTAGACGATTTGATTTTGGCCAGGGCCTCGGTAAAATTGCCATTACTGAGAAAAGAATTTATCATAGACGAATATCAAATTATAGAAGCAAAAGCACACGGTGCCGATGTTATTTTACTGATTGCCGCGGTTTTGGATCGGGAGCAGATCAAAAGTTTTTCAGAACTGGCTAAAAGTTTGAATCTTGATATTTTGTTGGAGGTTCACAATATGGAAGAATTGGAGAAATCAATTCTGCAAAACATCGATATGATAGGCGTGAACAATCGGAATTTAAAAACCTTTGAAGTCAGTACAGACATCAGTAAACAGCTTTCAGAAAAGATCCCGAATGAATTTGTAAAGGTTTCTGAGAGTGGAATAAGCAGTATTGAAGCGATCAAAGATTTAAAGGATTATGGTTACCAGGGATTTTTGATCGGTGAAAATTTTATGAAAACCGATAACCCCGGCCTTAGCGCAAAAGAATTCATTAAAAATTTAGCCTAATGAATAGCCTGAGAATAAAAATTTGTGGAATGAAAAAAGCTGAAAATATCAGGGAAGCAGCTGCATTGCATCCCGATTATCTCGGTTTTATATTTTATGAAAAATCCCCTAGAAATTTTCAGGGTGAAATTCCGGAAATAGATCCAAATATTAAAAAAACGGGGGTTTTTGTCAATGCTTTAGTCAATTTTATTATAGCTAAAGTTGAAAAATATAAGTTTCAGGCAATTCAGCTTCACGGGAATGAAACTCCTGAATTTTGTGC
>JBBRGD010000214.1:0-4491 GCA_038241065.1 Flavobacteriales bacterium | reverse complement strand
AGTTTACCTCAGATTCTGCAAGGTAGGTGAGTCTGTATTTCAGTAATATTTCTTGTTTTTCTTCTGAAGAAAATAATTTCCATTCCTCAGACGAAAATTCAGCAATTTCATCATCACAGGCTGCATTCAACTTTAAATTTCCTTCCGCAGAAAAAATTTCGGTCAGATCAGAAATTGGGCGTGCTTTATCGGTTTCAATATCATACCAGGATTCAAAAAGCTGAATAAAGATCCATTGTGTCCATTTGTAATAATCGGGATCACTGGTGCGCACTTCCCTGCTCCAATCGAATGAAAATCCTATTTTATCTAATTGCTTTCTGTAACCCGCAATTTTATTTCCTTCTTTATCAAAACCTCCATCGATATTTACGCGAGTAGTATCTTCTGGACGTTGCCCAGTTTGAATGGCATACTGCTCTGCCGGCAATCCAAAACTGTCATAACCCTGTGGATGCAACACATTAAAACCTGTGTGGCGTTTATAACGGGCGTAAATATCGCTGGCGATATAACCCAGCGGATGACCTACGTGCAACCCTGCCCCGGAAGGATAAGGAAACATATCAAGCACATAATATTTTGGTTTATCCGACTTATTTTCGGCTTTAAAAGTTTGGTTTTTGGCCCAATATTTTTGCCATTTGTCTTCAATCTCATTAAAATGGTAACTCATTGCTCTATTTTCTGAATAGCTGCAAATTTACAATTTTAAACTTCTTGGGAGAATCTATCTTCTACAGAATCATTTACCTGTTTCTGGCTTCATTTTCCATAGGCAGTAAACATTCGTAAATAAAACTGTTTACCGGGGTGGGAATACCAAGCCGTACTCCTTCATTTTCAATATAACCGTTGAAGTTTTCCAATTCAGAAGGTTTTCCAGCCATAATATCCCTTTGGGTAGAAGCTGTGGTTCCCGGAGGTTGCTGCCGGATTATTGAAAAAGCTTCTTCAATGTGATCAAGCCTTAAGGCAACATTTTTTGCATTTGCCACTGCCATAATTTCCAGAGCTGTTTTTTGCATTAGGTCAAATAAATAATCGCTTTCCCTGATTTTTCCAATTGGTACACGCGTTAATCCGCCAATTCCACTTATGGTAACTATGAAGAGAAACTTTTTCCAGATCTCGAGCTGAATATCCTCCGGGATACTATTTGAAATTTCGGAATGATCAAAAATTTCCTGTACTTCTTTAATCCTTGGAGTCCTGATATTGTCTATTTCCCCAAAAGTAATTATCGGTTCAAAAGAAACATGTTTAATTTTTCCCGGAGATTCAATAAAACTGACAATCTTGCACAATCCGGCAAGGACATTCTTTTGAGGTAAAATTTTCAAAAGTTTTTCCATATTATCAGCACCGTTTTGAAGGGGCAACACCATAGTTTCTTCTCCTAAAATTGGCTTCAATAAAGATGCGACTTCTTCTATTTGCCAGGATTTCACTCCTAAGATCACAAGATCCTGCTGCGGGATGTCTTTTAAATTATCGGTTGCCAGTTTTGGGAAAACCTTAAAATTTCCGTTTATGCTCTCTATTTCCAAACCATTTTTCCTGATGGTTTCCAGATGCTTTCCTCTAGCGATCATAGTTACCTCATAACCCGCTTTGGCCAATTTCGCTCCAAAATATCCTCCTGCGCCACCAATCCCGTAAATTAAAATCTTCATGAATTATTTTTATCAAATTTAGCCATAAAAGAATAAAACGGAAAGATTGAACGTTTTAAAGATAGGAAATCATTTACTTTCTTATTTTTACACAAAATCTGAAACTTCTTTATGAGTACATCTTTTGAAAGGTATCAAAAACGCCGGTTGATCTCGTCCTATTTTTCTGTAGTCATTAGTATTTCATTGGTACTTTTTTTGCTGGGATTACTGGGATTATTGGTATTGAATACCAAAAAAGTAGCCGACCATTTTAAGGAACAGATCGCCCTTACCATTTACCTTAAAGATACGGCCAAGGATGTAGAAATAGAGCAGTTGAAAAAAAGTCTGGCGCTTGCTGAATATACCAAAACCAGCAACTATATTTCAAAAGAACAGGCTGCAGAAGAACACAGCAAAGAAATAGGCGAAGATTTTATGGAATTTCTGGGTTATAACCCGCTTCAAAATTCCATTGATGTTTATATGAAAGCCGATTATGTTTCCCCGGAGCAAATTGATACTATTGCAACAGACCTGCGTTCCAAAAATTTTGTGGATGAAGTGGTTTATGACAAACCCCTGATAGCATTGCTGAACGAAAACGTAAAAAAGATAACTTTCTGGGTTTTGGTAGTGAGCGGAATATTCACTTTTATAGCCGTATTATTGATAAACAGTTCTATTAGGCTTGCGGTGTATTCCAAACGATTTATAATCAAAACTATGCAAATGGTTGGTGCCACCAAGAGTTTTATACGCAGCCCGTTTATCTGGCAAAGTGTGAAACTGGGGTTTATCGGGGCGATTCTCGCCTTAATAGGAATGGCGATCGTATTATATTATTTAAACAACAGCTTCCCGGAATTGGAATTGTTAAGTGATGTAGGCATACTTGCCGGTTTATTTTTCGGTATATTTTTTATGGGGATTTTCATCTCCTGGCTAAGTACATACTTTGCGACTTCCAGATTCTTAAATCTTAAGACAGATGAGCTTTATTATTAGAAGTTAGAATTTTAGTTAGAAAAAAGACAGTAGAATATAGACTTTCGATTTATATTTCTCTCAATTTTGATTAATTTTGAAGCTGATAAAAAAAACATCAGGAATTATTTTATCGTTTCTTAAAACATAAAAATGAATAAAAACAAAAAAACCCTACATAAACAAGACCTGAATTTTGTCTTCGGAAAAAAGAATTACACCTTTATGTTCATTGGCCTTGCGGTTATTGCATTGGGTTTTCTCCTGATGGCAGGTGGCGGAAGTGACGATCCAAACGTTTTTAATCCGGAGATCTACAATTTCAGAAGAATCCGGTTAGCGCCGGCTTTGGTATTGCTTGGATTTGGAATTGAAGTGTACGCTATTTTAGTAAATCCGAATAAAAAATAAATGAATTATATTCAAGCTATTATTCTGGCCATCATTGAGGGCATTACAGAATATTTGCCTGTTTCTTCTACAGGTCACCTCATAATTGCATCCTCCTTTTTTGGAATTGCCCAGGAATCGTTCACAAAACTTTTCATCATTTCAGTCCAACTTGGAACCATCATGTCTGTCTTTGTCCTATATTGGAAAAGATTTTTTCAAAGCGTAGATTTTTATCTGAAACTTTTAGTGGCTTTCATGCCGGCAGTTGTGCTCGGATTATTATTTTATGATGTGATAGATGAACTTCTAGAAAGTCCGCTGGTAGTCGCAATTTCTTTAATTATTGGTGGGTTTATACTCTTAAAGGTAGATGAATGGTTTAAGTCTTCTGAAGGGGATAAGATCACCTATCTCACGGCTTTAAAAATTGGCTTTTTTCAAACCATTGCCATGATTCCCGGAGTTTCCAGGAGCGGTGCCACAATTGTAGGAGGAATGAGCCAAAAACTTTCAAGAACTACCGCCGCAGAATTTTCGTTCTTTTTAGCGGTACCTACAATGTTCGGCGCAACATTAAAGCAAAGTTATGATTATTATCAGCATGGATTCGTATTGAATTCAGAGCAAATAAATCTCTTGATTATTGGAAATGTAGTTGGTTTTCTGGTCGCGATTTTGGCTATAAAATCTTTTATCGGTTATCTAAGTGAACACGGGTTCAAAGTTTTTGGTTATTACCGGATTATTTTTGGATTTTTTATTCTCTTTTACCACTATTTCGTCAACCCACTAACCGCAATATAATGGAAGCCGAAGATTTTAAAGAGGGACAAGTACTGCTTTTCGATAAACCTTTGGGATGGACTTCATTTCAATTGGTAAATAAAGTGAGATGGCTGATCCGAAAAAGTTGCGAAATTAAAAAGATAAAAGTTGGGCACGCCGGAACCTTAGATCCGCTGGCTTCAGGCTTACTTATAATTTGCACCGGGAAATTCACCAAAAATATAGTTGATTATCAGGGGATGGAAAAAGAATACACCGGGACTTTTACCCTGGGCGGCACTACTCCATCCTATGATCTGGAAACTGAAATTGACCAGGTTTTTGAAACCGCTCATATTTCTGAAGAAAATATAATTGAAGCTGCGTTTGGTTTTATAGGCGAAACAGAACAAGTTCCACCGGTATTTTCAGCATTAAAAAAAGACGGAAAACGCCTTTACGAATATGCCCGAAGCGGCGAAGAAGTAAAAATAGAGGCGAGAAAAATTGAGATCACAGAATTTGAGATCACAAATATTCGTTTTCCGGAAGTTGATTTTAGGGTGGTTTGCAGCAAAGGCACTTACATTCGAAGCCTGGCAAACGATTTTGGAATTGCCTTAGGCAGCGGCGCGTATCTTTCGGAATTAAGACGGTCAAAAATCGGCATATTTAATGTAGATGATGC
>JBBRGD010000213.1:0-4501 GCA_038241065.1 Flavobacteriales bacterium | reverse complement strand
GCAGATTATTTATATATCAATGATGGTTTAAAGGTTTCCAAATAATTTCATTATCATATCTTCATTTTAAAGAAATAAGAAAAAATTCAGGCATACAAATACTTTGTTGTCCGGAAAGCAAAACTTTTTAATTCATAAATTCAATGCAAACCGGAGTTTTTACCTCCAGAGGTTCCAAATACGGGATTAGTTCTCCGTTTTCGGGATCAATTTTAAAAATTGAAATAGTATTGGAATCCTGATTTGCAGCGTACAGATAAGAACCATCAGGGGATAGCGCAAAATTTCGGGGAGTTTTTCCCTGGGTTGAAGTGTAACCTATACTTTCCAATTTTCCCGAATTTTCATCAATTTTGAAAGCTGCAATGCTGTTGTGACCGCGATTGGAAGCATACAGGAACTTTCCTGAAGGATGTAAATGAATATCGGCAGCAGAGTTTTTATCGGTAAAATCATCCGGAAGCGAAGATATATTTTGAATTAATTGTAACCCCCCAGTTTCGTTTATCTCAAAAACGCTGATACTACTATTTAATTCATTGATAGAATAAGCGGTTTTAGAATCTTTTGAGAAAGCAAAATGTCTTGGGCCGGCACCCTTTTCAAGTGCTACAAAAGGTTGTTTGTTGAGAGCTAACAGTCCTTTTTCGGCGTCAAAATCAAATATCCGGATCTTATCATTTCCCAGATCGGCTATATAGGCGTGTTTATTATTTGCTGAAATGCTTACGGAATGCGCATTGGAGCTTTCCGGATTGTCCAGGTTGATCTTTTGCTTTTTTTCAAGGCTTCCATCCGCTTTCTTTTTATAAACTACTACTACCCCACCCACGTAATTTGAAACAAAAATAAACTCACCGGTTTTATCAATTTCGATATGACAAGGAGCATAACTTTCAGTAGATAGTTTTCCGGTTTCGGTGAGACTGTGATCGGGATTAATTTTATACGAATAAATAAATCCGCTCGCAGCATCATTTCTGCCCAATTCACTCACGGCATATAAATATTTATTGTCTTTTGAAACCTTTACAAACGAAGGATTAATGATCTTTGCAACAGTGGCGCCAAATTTAAGGCTGCCATTTTCAGGGTTTTGATACAAAGTATAAATTCCATCGGCCTGACCGTTTACATGTCCTTCTTTTTTAGTGTAAGTCCCTGTATAAATTGTGTTTAAACTCATTTCTTTATTCGTGTTTTTGCCTGAATTCTGTCCACAGGAAAAACTGGTAGACAATAGTATTATGGATAATTTCAAAAAAATTAATTTCATTCGGTTTTTTTAAATTTTGAATTTTGAACCTTGAACTTTGAATTCGAAGCCGTTTGCCCGCTGCGGAAATCTTCAGTTTTTTGTCGGTAAATATTTAGTATTACAATTTACAACCACTTTTTTCTTCTGAAATAATATAGCATAAAAAGAAATATTAGGAGCATAATTCCCCAAAGCACAAAATAGCTGTATTTCCATCGCAACTCTGGAATATATTCGAAATTCATCCCATAAACCCCGGCAATAAAAGTGAGCGGTATAAAGATCGTGGCAATAATGGTGAGCACCTTCATTACTTCGTTCATTCTGTTGCTGATGGTTGTCATGTACATTTCCATAAGGCCCCGGGTCATTTCCCTGTAAATATCAATGTTCTCAGAAACCTGAATAATGTGATCGTATAAATCCCTGAAATAGTTCCTGGTTTTATCTTCAATTAGATTGTTCCCCAGTTTTTCTATCCTGCTAAGTACCTCGCGAAGTGGAAAAACTGCCCGTCTTATGCGCAAAATAGTACGTTTTAATTCCTGAATTTGAAAGGTAATCTCGTCACTAGCTTGAGTCTGAAATAATTCATCCTCCAGGGTTTCAATTTTTTCACTTATGTTATCTATCACCTCAAAATAATTATCTATAATGGCATCAAGCAGAGAAAACAATAAATAATCGGTGCCACTGCTGCGAATGCGTCCCTTGTTATTTGTAATTCGGTCTCTTACACCTTCAAAGACATCTCCATCAGATTCCTGAAAAGTAAGGATATAATCTTTTCCCATTACCAGGCTTATGTGTTCAATGACAAGGTTATGTATATTTTTATTAGAATCTTGCTTTGGGAAATAAAGCATTTTTACCACCATGAAAATATAACCCGGGTATTCGTCTATTTTTGGCCGCTGATTGGTATTTGAGATATCCTCCATTAAAAGAGGATGCAACTCATAATACTTGCCGAGTTTTTCAATTTCCAAAGTATTGCTCAGTCCGTCAATATTGATCCAGGAAACTTTGTCTGGATTCTCATAATTGAAGGCATCTTCCGGATGAGTGGATTCGAAACGTTCAAAATTTTCCTTGTTATAATCAATTACCTCCAGTTTGGTTTCCACAGATTCCTTCCTGCCAATATAGGTAACGGTCCCCGGTATTTGATTTAAAGCTTTGGTGGATTCTGGTCTTCGTAACAAATGCCTTTTGCGTTTCGCCATAAACTGAATGTTTCTATAAAAGTATAAAAGATTTATTTGGTATTGGTAGTTTGTTAATTGGTTAATTAGATGCTTCGTTACTTCGCTACTTCATTACTTCATTACTTCATTACTTTGTTACTTTGTTACATCTTTACTTCATTACATCGTTACATCTTTACTTCATTACTATATTCTATTCTCTTTTTTCTCTTTTCTTCACCATCAAAAATCTCCATACTCAATACTAAGATCTCAATACTATTTCCTAAGATCTCAATTCTATTTTCTCTAAATTCGCAAAATGGAGGAAACGAAACTTTTTAGCTGTCTCAAAGAATATTTTGGGTACGATAGCTTTAGACCTTTACAAAAGAAAATAATCGATTCTGTTTTTGAAGGGAAGGATAATCTGGTAATCATGCCTACAGGTGGCGGAAAGTCAATTTGTTACCAGCTTCCCGCAATTTTATTGCCTAAGATCACCTTGGTAATTTCTCCCTTAATTGCCCTGATGAAGGATCAGGTAGACGGACTTTTAGCCAACGGGATTCCCGCGGCTTTTCTCAATAGCAGTCAGACAGCCGCCGAACAACAGGAAATTTTTCAACAAATTGACGACAATCTGCTTAAACTTTTATACGTGGCGCCGGAAAGTTTACAGGTAATTGACAGGTTTTTAAGCGATGGAAAAGTGAGTTTGATAGCAATAGATGAAGCTCATTGTATTTCAAGTTGGGGTCATGATTTCAGGCCTGCTTATACCCAATTGGGTTATTTAAAAAATCGTTTTCCCACTACCCCACTCATTGCTTTAACCGCTACCGCCGATAAAGCCACAAGAAAAGATATTTGCGATCAGTTAAATATTCCGGCTGCAAAAAAAAATATAGCCTCTTTCGACAGAAAAAATCTGAGCCTGGAAGTGCGTCCCGGCACAAAGCGATTGGAACAGATTCTGCAATTTCTAGAACCGCGCAAGGATGAAAGTGGGATTATTTATTGCCTAAGCCGGAAAAACACGGAAGATGTTACAGCAAAACTGAAAGCCAACGGATTTAAAGCCGAAGCATATCATGCCGGATTAAACCACAAGGAGCGGACAAAAATTCAGGATCATTTTATCAATGATAAAAAGCAAATAATTTGTGCTACGATAGCATTTGGCATGGGCATCGATAAATCTAATATTCGTTGGGTGATCCATTACAATATGCCCAAAAACTTGGAAGGTTATTATCAGGAAATAGGGAGATCGGGACGTGACGGATTGCCGAGTGACACTATCTTGTTTCACAGTTATGCTGATGTGGTGATGCTTCAAAAATTTGCTGAAACCTCCGGAAATTCGGAAGTTCAATTGGCAAAACTGGAGCGAATGAAGCAATATTCTGAAGCTTTAACCTGCCGCAGAAAAATTTTGCTCAGTTATTTCGGGGAACTAAAACAGGAAGATTGCGGCAACTGCGATATTTGCCGGAATCCGCCTGTGTTCTTTGACGGTACAGTTATCGCCCAAAAAGCATTGTCCTGTATTTATCGTTTAAAAGGAGAAGAACCCATAACCACGGTTATCGATGTTCTTAGAGGTGCGCAAAATGAAGCGGTCTTGGAAAAAAATTACCAGACTTTAAAAACCTACGGGGTGGGAAAAGAAATTTCCTGGCACAACTGGCAACAATACATCATTCAGTTAATCAATTTGGGATATGTGGAAATCGCGTTTCACAAGCACAATAGATTACAGCTCACCGTTTTTGCTAAAGATGTGCTTTTTGAAGGAGGAAAATTGAAATTGGCCAAAAATCTGGATCTTAAGGAAATTCGTGAAAAGGAAGAAAAATCTGTCCGTAAAAAAGACAATTCCCTGTTTGAACAGCTTCGCCAACTTCGCCTGAGATTAGCTAAAAATGAAGGAATTCCGGCTTATTTAATCTTTAACGATGCCAGCCTGAAGGAGATGGAAAAAAAACGCCCGATGACAGACGAAGATTTTATTGCAATAAACGGAGTCGGCAGAAAAAAAATGCAGGATTAC
>JBBRGD010000212.1:0-4504 GCA_038241065.1 Flavobacteriales bacterium | reverse complement strand
AGTTAAATCAAATAGTTCAGGACAAAAACAGTATTGAAAAGAATCAGCAATTGGTTAAGAATTCAGATTTTAAGAATGTAAGCATTCAGGAGGCTGAACTAATTCTAGCCAGGCAGGATTTATTAAATGAAATTTCGGAATGGGAAGAAAATTTTCTTCTCAAAAGCCCCATTGAAGGAAGGCTTTCTTACAATGATATTTGGGGGCAATTTCAGAATGTCAAATCAGGGGAAGTAGTTTTTACGGTTGCACCATATAATAGGCAAAACCTCATTGGTAAGTGCGATATACCAATTAGAAATTCCGGCAAAATCCGTGAGGACCAAAAGGTGTTCTTAAAACTGGAAAATTTTCCATACCGGGAATGGGGAACTGTGAAGGCAAGCGTTAAGTCCATCTCGCAAGTTCCCAGAACAGGTGAAAGTCCAGGTTATGTTGTGTATTTAAACATTGATGACTTAAATACATCCTATGGTAAAAAATTGGAATTTAATCAGGAATTAATGGGCACGGCAGAAATTCTTTTGGAGGAGGTTACTGTTTTGGAGAGACTTTTTTATCAATTTCGCCACCTATGGTCAAGCGGAAAATTTTAAACGAATTGAAATGAATTTAACTGGAACATATCACAATTTAAAGTTTGGACTGGCACTATTTTTTTTGGCGCTTGTCTATTCTGTTGGTGGATTCTCCCAAGGTATTTCAACACAGCTAAAAGCAAATGATCTTAGGGGTTTATCTTTTAAAGAGATCAAGGATCAGGAAGTTGAGGCTTGGGATAAAGACAATATGAATCAGCTTAGAAATCTCACTCAGGCGCATGAGCAGAAAGCAAGAGCTGAAAATAATGATATTGAAATTGCCAGGGCATTTTATTACAGGACTATTTTCGAAGAACCTCAGTTAGGTTTGATGTATTCGGACTCAATGATACAAGTAACCAACAATAGCAAACACAAGAGTTATCCAACTATGGGTTATATGCTTAAAGGTCTTATTTATTACAATTCGAGTAATTTTAAGGATGCTCTTAATAATTACCTGGAAGCTTACAAATTGGCTTTAGAAAAGGAGAACACCGAACAACAGCGGGAAATTTCATTAGCTATTGCAGCAATTAGGAATATTAATGGACAACATCATGCCGCGGCCGAACTTTATATACGATCCTTAAATCTTTTAAAGCACGAGGTTAATTTTGAAAACACTCATTATGAAGATTATATAACATTATTATTTAACCTCTCTACCACTCATTTGAGATTGCAGGAGATCGATTCAGCAAAATATTATGCAAATAATGGTATCAATCAAAGTCTCATTTTTAAAGACCAATCAAATTTCAGGGATTTTGTCATGCTTGATGCCCAAATTAATTATTGACAAAGATTATTTAAAGGCGAAGGATACGCTACTTAAATACGTGGATTCATTAGAAGGTACCAGCAAGGCCATTAAGCTATATTATCTTGGAAAGATTGAAGAAAAATTAGATAACAGTGCGCTTTCCCTAAGATATTTTGAACTTATAGATTCTATACTTTCAAAAACCGGAGATCCATTCATTGAGATCAAGGACGTTTATCAGCAACTCATACTTCATTCTGTATTAAAAGAGGATAGGCATAAACAAATTGAATATATAGGGAAGTTGATTTACTATGATAGCATTTTATCTTCTGGACAAGAAGATATTCTCAACAAGGCTACGATCTCTTACGATATTCCTTATTTAAAGTATCAGAAAAGGAAAACTGAAGAACAACTCAAAGCAAAGAGCAGATATATTTCCTTTGCCGGAATATTGGCTGGATTTTCTGTTTTATCCGGATTCGTTTTTTTTGTCAGGGCTAGGAAAATGAGAACCAGATTAAACCTCCTTCTTGATAAGGGTCCAATAAAACAAAGTATTACTCCTTTGAAAATTTCACATCCACCGTCTACAGTTCCGGAAGAAATTAGAATAGATATATTAAAAAAATTGGAATCATTTGAAAACTCAGATGAATTTTTGAGCGTGAATTTAGATATGTCTTTATTGGCTCAGAAATTAGGAACAAATACTACTTACCTGTCTACTATTATCAATTCTTACAAACAATTGAGTTTTCCAAACTATATAAAAGATTTGAAAATTACAATGGCTATTAATAGGATAAGTGAGACTCCTGAATTGTTGAAATTTAGTTATCAGGGATTAGCCGAAAATTTCGGTTTTAAAACTGCAGAATCATTTTCCGCCGCCTTTTACAAAAAAACAGGAGTGTCAGTTTCCGAATTTTTAAAAGAGTTAAAATTACGGAAAAACAACCCGTCATTTATAAATGACGATATGTAATTGTTGCAGTTTGTTTATGAATGAGCTTATTTGGTACAAACAAATTTTATTAATTAATTTTAAATTATTTTAATCATGAAAAAAGAACTTAAAGATTTTAAAGGAAGAATTCTGCCTAATTTAAACAAAATTAAGGGTGGTGGAGCTATTGACAGAGACAAGGTGCAACGACCTAAAACTGGCAATCATTAATGTAAAATTTAGAAATCCTGGAACAACATATTTTGTCCGGGATTTCTTTTAAATTTAGAATATGAAAAATAGAAGTAGTTCTGTTCTTTTTTATCTGTGGTGTTTGTTTTTTTCGATTTCCTATGCACAAAATGGGACTATGAAAAATATAGAATATCCTGTAATAACCATTCAAAGCCATTGTGAAACTTTTTATGGAAACCAAGTTATTGATGATTACCAAAATTTAAATAATTTGGAGGATCCCCAAATCCGTGATTGGTTTAAAGCCCAGGATTCTTTAGCTGAGATTTATTTTTCTTCTAATGATCTTATGAAAAATTATTTGGAGCGATTTAATCAATTGCAAAATATAGGTAACGGCAGTATCAGAATGATACAAGTAAATGAAGCAGGTAATTATTTTTATTTGAAGAATGATGATAAGAAGGATGTTGATAAATTATACTATAGGCAACAACTTTCATCCGAAGAAATTGAAGTGTTTGACCCTTCTTCTTACAAAGATGGAGGTACAGATATCAGTTATATTAAACCCTCCTTTGATGGTGAAAAAGTAGCTATTGGTTTTAGGCATGGAGATGATTTTTCTTCAGAAATTGTGATATATGATCTGTTAGAAAAAAAACTGCTAAATGATGAAATCTCAAATATTAACCCCGATTTTGGCGGTATTGAATGGCTTCCGGATGGTTCGGGATTTATCTATTTATACTTTCCGGTGGTGGATAAAACCCAGCCCGGATACAAAAAGAATTCATATTCGGTAATTCATAAGCTTGGTGAGGATCCCGGAGAACGAAAATTTGTATTTGGAAATAATGATTCTGTAGTTATTCCTTCAGATTATTACCCAAAAGTGAAGATCGGGTCAAGCCTGGATAATTATATAGTTGGTTATTCTGCCAGTTCAAGCGATTATTATGATGGTTATATCGCTAAGGTTTCTGATGTGCTAAAAGGGGAATTAAATTGGTCACCATTTTTTAAACAAGAAAACAATGTATTTTATGACCAGGGAGAAGTTCGAAATAATAAATTTATTTTTCGTCAGGGGAGCGATAATGGAAATAAAATATGTCAGGTTAATATTGAAAATCCAGATTTCAGTAATCCGGAGATTTTGGCTGAAGGAAGCAAGGAAAATCCTATTACTCAATTCATTGTTACAAAGGATAAAATATATTTTGCAAGGTCAAAATATGGGGTTGAAGTTTCAATATTTGTAATTGAAGATAAAAACGGAATCAAACAATTAGAACTACCTTTTTCTGCCGGATATGTATCATTTTTTGGAGAATCTATAACCCATAATTTTATAGGAGCAGAACTGGATGGCTGGACGTCTGATTATACAAGATATCTTATAAATGAAAGCAATTTAATTAAGGAAGCGCTGCAATCTGAAATTGATTATCCGGATTTTAAAAACCTTGTTTCCGAACAAATTATGGTGACCTCTCACGATGGAGTGGAAATCCCATTATCACTGATCTATGATAAAAATTTGAAACACAATTCTGATAGTGAAGTTTTTATTTATGTTTATGGAGCCTATGGTGAAAGTTTAAGTCCTTTCTTTTTTCCAATTTTCCTGGACTGGGCAGCTCAGGGAGGAATTTTAGCTTTTGCACACGTAAGAGGGGGAGGTGAAAAAGGAAAAGAATGGCATGCACAAGGAATGAAAAACCTAAAACAGAACTCCTGGAAAGATCTCAATGCCTGTGCCGAAGATTTAATAGAGAGAGGCCTTACAAGAAAGGGCTTGATTTCCTTATATACGGCCAGTGCAGGTGGAATTACGGCCGGAATGGCGGTAAACGAGCGTCCCGATCTTTATTCGTCTTTTATTGCTGAAGTTCCGCGGATGAACCCTCTGGGTCTGGAATCTTCCAGTACTGCAAGCAGTACCAGCTATCTTGAATATGGTACAGTAAAAGATAGTTTGGAATTCCTGGGTCTTTTAAAAATGGA
>JBBRGD010000211.1:0-4506 GCA_038241065.1 Flavobacteriales bacterium | reverse complement strand
CCAAACTTTTTATATAAATCCTTTATTTCAATCATGTTTTATTACTTTCATTCGAGGGAAATTGTCAAACAAATTATCCGGAGTAAATACGGGGGATACTTTTTCAGAAAAATCTATGATATCTATAAAAAGGCTCCGGAGCAAGATAATAGTTTCCGGGGTTCGGTTTACAATATAAGAAAACAATTTTACAGGCCTGTAAGGGATATCGCCTATCCCGTTTTTATCTAAATCGTAGCCAGTGTAGCTGCTCCAATAATTGTTTTCAAACACATTGTCATTAAGTCTGGCGTTATATGAAATGTCAAAGGAATTATTTAAAAAGTTATTGTTAATAAAGGAATTTTCATAACACGCTCCCCGGACCTTTACGGCCCATCCATTGCTTTTAAAGTCATTATTTTTATATTCAATCCTGTTGGAGCCTTCAACAGTTATACCGATAGTATTTTCTTCGAAGGTATTTCCTGTGATCTCAGCATCGTTGATCTCTTTTAAAAGCAATCCATAAGCTGCTGTTCCCCAGTTTTTTTTGAAGGTATTGTTGTACATCTTAATTTGTTTTGAGAACATGACCGCAACCCCGGCTCCATTGTTCTCAAAGGTATTATTTGTATAATCATCATTGTTGGAAAACATAAAATGCAATCCGTAGCGAATGTTATTGGAACTTAGGTTATTGTTAATTGTAATAGAGTCTGAAAATTCAAGGTAAATGCCATCCCGCACATGCTTAACAATGTTTTGTTCCACCATAATATTTCTGCAATACCAAAGTTGAATTCCATTACCCGAATTGTATTCCTCTACGGCATCACCAATAATTTTATTATTGAATACCCTTCCATCTCTGGATTTTTCCAGGTAGATGCCAAAAAACAATTTTTCCAATCTTAGATTTTGTATTAAAAAATTCTTGCTTTTCACCACTCTAATCGCAGCATAATCTGCCGTATAACTGGTGCCTACATTTATAATGGAAAATCCATCAACGGTTACATTATCTGCTGTTATTGTAATAATTTCACCTTTATTTTCGCCATCAATCACCGGATTTTCTTCACCCAAAAGGGTTAAAGGTTTGTCTATGACAATATTTACCTCTTTGTAGATCCCTTTTTTTATAAGCAGGGTATCAAATGGGGAGGCGATGGCAACTCCTTGCTTAATGGATGTAACATCACAGGAAGAACAAACCTTAATGGTCTTTGCCTGGAGATTCATTCCCAAAACCAGGATTATTATTAAAAGAAATATGGTTTTATGAAGCATGGTTTTTTAAATGCCTTAAAAATAATACAGAAAGTCCTAAGAATAAGGGAAAATTATTTATTTCTGGAAATCGTCCGGTTTATAATGGATCACATTTTAAAATGATCCAATATTTCTTCCCAGGTATATAATTTGCCTTCGTATTTCATTTTTGTTTTATCTGCGGCTTCTTTGGTCTGAAACGCTGAAAGATATGCGCCCATAGGACTTGAAATATTTTTACTGATTAGATAGGTAGCCTTAGTGGCGTCTATTAACTGACCGGGATTCATAAAATCGTTTACCAGGTAAAGTTCCGGGTTGATATCCTCATTTTCCCTTAGATAATTTAACATACACTCTATCGCGTCAAATTTATAGGCTTTGCCCTTATCTGTAACAATTTGTGCGGCGTGTTGGTGATCTACGATAGTCATCGTGCAATAATGACAAGCATCTTCACCATAATTAATAGGTTGAGGGCTTATATTACAGGCTAATAAAAATAAAACCGGTAGGAACAATAAAACGAATTGTTTTTTCATGGCATATTTTATTATAGGGTTCTTATTTAAGATTTTTGTTTTTGTGTTTTTTTACCTAAAAAATACGCAATTAATGTAAGCAACATTCCGGCAAACATCATATAGGCCCCAAGTCTGGGATAGGAATGTGCCGTAAAATTCAATATTTTTTTAGAACCTAGAAGAGGTGGTTTATAAGTAAGAGGGGTGCCATCCAGATTAGTCATTTTCATTATGGCATTTGGATCCAGATCTGTACCATATTCAGTTAGCCAGGAATTAAAATCGTACATTCCCAAAACGCCAAGAATAGTCATTAAAATAAACCAGCCCAAAAACCAGTGATAACTTATTTTGCCAAAAAATCCTAAAAATCCTATTAATACACCCAGAAACGCCATCCCGCCAATTACAAGAGGAAAAGTTCTGAATTCCCACATTTGTTCCGGTTTGGGAATTTTCTTCATCCCTATATAATGGTTTAACCCATCTATATTTTGTATATCAAATTCGCTAACTCCTTTAATGCCATTAATAAATATATTCATTCCCAATGGATCCGGGTATTGCGGGGCACCCAACATAATGTTCCATAAGGGAAATTTAAATAATCCCAAAAGTAACAAAGAGCCCAAAATCATTAATAATCCGGCTTTTTTCATCTTTGTATAATTTTTTTTAAATATGACGGGAGAAATTTTTTACTCCCGTCCTTTTTTATTTATGATCTATAGAAGTCAAGGATTAATTTTTCTTCTTTAATCAACAGAAATTATTCACCTAAACTCGAGGTTAAAGCAACGCTTGATCCTGCAGGGGAAACCCTTACATATCCTGACATTTCCTGGTGTAGGGCAGAGCAAAAATCTGTACAATAGAATGGCCAAACGCCTACTTTTGTAGGTTCCCATAAAAGGGTTTCGGTTGCTCCCGGCATGATCAATAATTCTGGATTATGTCCGCCAATAACTGCAAAGCCGTGAGGAACATCAAAATCCTGCTCGAAGTTTGTAATGTGGAAATAAACTTTATCGCCAACTTTTACGCCTTCAATATTATCGGGGGTAAAGTGGCTACGGATCATACTCATATAAACATGCACTTCATTTCCATTGCGTTCCACTCTGGCTTCCTGGGGAGTTGTAATTGCATATTTATGTTTGTTTTCACTCAGTTTAAATATTTTCCTCGAATTTTTTGCGATTATTTCCGCAGGAATTCCGGCGGCGTAATGAGGTTCCCCAATGGTTGGAAAATCCAGTAACAACTCCATTTTATCACCTGAAATATCAAAAAGTTGCGCAGACTGCGTAACCTCAGGACCTGTAGGTAAGAACCGGTCTTTGGTAATTTTGTTTAGGGACACTAAGTATTTTCCATATGGATCTCTTGAATTTCCTCCAGGGATCATTACGTGACCTACAGAATAGTAGACAGGTTTTCTGTCCAAAACTTCCCAGGTTCCTAATTTCCATTTCACTACCTCAGAGGAGATAAAGAAAGATGTATAACCATTTCCTTCCCCATCAAATTCGGTATGTAATGGGCCTAAACCTGCCTGATTAACAGTACCTGCCAAAACATCTTCAAATTTCAAGATTGGGATTCCATAGGCTTCCCCGTCAAATTTTTTGTTATTAATTGCATCCATCATTTTGGTAAAGGAGTGTACTGTTAAATTAGCAGACAATTTACCGTTACCAATTATATATTCACCTGAAGGATCTACATCAACTCCATGTGGAGATTTAGGAGTAGGTAAGAAATATACCAAACCGGGTAATTCTGAAGCATCCAACACCTTCACTTCCTTTAACATAGTAGAGGTAGCGCTATGGGTTTCATCACTGTATACATTATGGGCATAATCTGCAGGCATGGTTTTAAACTTACCGGCTTTGATATATTCTTCAGCTTTCTTCCAGTTAACGGCAGCAATAAAATCTTTATCATTTTGGGAAGCATTTACTTCCAATAATGAATTTGCTTCCTCTGTATTATAAGTGGTAAAGAAAAACCAGCCGTGTGATTTGTCTCTTCCGGGATGCGCAAGGTCATAATCAAAACCGGGCATTAATATTTGAAATGCTAATTCCATACCTCCATTTTCGGGATCTACACTTACAAAGGACAAAGCACCCTTAAATTTTCCCTTATAATCTTTAATGGGCATATCTCTCTGTGGGATTGGAACAGAAAAACGGGTACCTGCCACAACATATTCTGTGTTTTCAGTAACAAAAGGAGAACTGTGATTCCCTGCACTATTTGGTATTTCAAGGATTTCAGCAGTTTCGAAAGTGGTTAAATCAATTCTTGCAATTCGTGGGGTGTTGTTGGCATTGATAAATATCCAACGTCCATCAAGTACTCCTTTAGTTTGTGAGATGTCCGGGTGATGGGCATCATCCCATGGAATAAATCCGAAGGAAGTGTTAAGCATAGGCTTGGTTTCCTCACTATATCCATAAGATTCCTGAGGATCCTGTGAGAAAACATCTATCACTTTAAAAAGTCTTCCGGATGGAAGCCCATACACTGAAAGCTGTCCGCTAAATCCGCCTGATAAAAAGGCATAAAATTCATCGTGTTCCCCGGGGGCGACATATACTTTTTCTGCAGCGTTGGAGGCAAGAGCACCTTTGTCTCCATCAGACTTGCCCTGATCACAACTAAATAGCCCAAGAGCAAATAGCAGAGTTACTAAAATGTTAACTGTTTTTTTCATGAT
>JBBRGD010000210.1:0-4563 GCA_038241065.1 Flavobacteriales bacterium | reverse complement strand
CGTGATTTTATAGTCCGATTTGGCTTGGTCTGGAATTTTTTCCTATAAGTTGATAAAAACTAAGCTAGAAGTATAAAGAGAGCCAAGAGCCAATTCTCCTTTATTGTCCTGCTGAAAGAGTCTTCCTCTTTTTTTGTCATTCTGAACGAGCTTTTTTTTAATGTTGATTTGTTTAATCGTTTAGATTGTCATTGCGAATGAAATGAAGCAATCTTTTTGTCCTTCTGAACGAGCTTTTGGGCGAGGAAGAATCCCTACTATGAGTGCGCCTTGATGAGTAATACGATTGGGTAAAAGAGTTAAGAACATGATTCGCCCAATGAGTACGTGGGATTCTTCACTGCATTCAGAATGACATGCCCTGGTGTTTTTTTGTCATTCTGAACGAGCTTTTTGGGCGAGGAAGAATCCCTACCATGAGTGCGCCTTGATGAGTAATACGATTGGATAAAAGAGTTACAACATGATTCGCCCAATGAGTACTTGGGATTCTTCACTGCGTTCAGAATGACATTTTCACTTTATTCTTTTATCTATAGAGTCTATATTCTAACATCTCAATACTCAATACTCAATACTAACTTCTAAATACTAACTTGTCTTCAACAAAAATTCCTGATTTATCTTCTGGCGCAATTTCCTGGAGTAATCTTCTTCCAGCCATTCCCGGTAATTTTTGGTGCTTTTGCTAATGCAATAGGAGAATTGCCTTATTCTTGAACCTATATCATCCTTTAATTCCTTCGCCAATAATCTGGCATCAAAAACATCATCACTATTTTCAAAACACATTTTTACGTGCTGATCCATTGACCATTCAAGAACAGTTTTAGATTTCAAACCTTTTTTGATCACTATATCATAGGCTGCCTCAACATCAAAATCTACTTCTGCACTTTTGGCAAATTGAGTTCTCAGTTCGGGCGGCATCACATATTTAAATTCCCGTTCAATTTCTTCGTCGCTCAGCAGGTTTTCAAAATAGAAATCGGGAGAACGAAACAGCTGTCTCCAATCTACCGCAGCGCTCCAATTTCCAAAACGCACGAAATTGTTCCCCAGATCGATTACCGTAAACTCAGCTTTCTTTGGAAGTATTCTGGAACCACGGCCAATCATTTGAAAGTATAAGGTAAGGGATTTGGTAGCGCGGTTCAAAATAATAGTTTCTACGGAAGGTTCGTCAAAACCGGTAGTTAGAATACTCACTGAGGTAACTATGGCATCCGGAGTGTGTTTAAACCATTTCAGAATTTGTTTCCGATCCTGTTTGCTGGTGGTGTTATCTAAATGACGAATAGAAAATCCGGCGTTTCTAAAAGTTTCATATACTTCCTTCGAAGTATTGATCCCATTGTTAAAGATCAGGGTTTTTTTTCCGTGAGATCTCTCCAAATAGGTATTGAGCAACTTTTCCTGCATGCTCAGGTTGGAATACAATTCTTCCGAAGATTTCACCGTATAATCCCCATTGATCCCAACTTTCAGAGATTGCAATCCCACATCATAAGAATAGACCACTGCTTTTGCCAGAAATCCCTTGCTAATCAAAGATAAAATAGAATCGCCCACAATAAGTTCCCTGTAATTGTCCTTCATCGGGAGTTTTATATTAGAACTCAGTGGCGTAGCGGTAACTCCAAGAATAAAGCACTTTTCGAAAAATTTAAATAATTTCCTGAAGGAGTTGTAATGAGCCTCATCAATAATTACAAGGCCGATATCCTTAATTTCCAGTTTCTCATCGTGCAGCCGGTTATTAAGAGTTTCAACCATAGCCACAAAACACATATAATCTTCCTGATCCGGCAATTCCTTAACCTTGGAATTAATGATCTTATTAAGGACCCCAAATTCAGAAAGCATCTGGGATGTTTGTTTACAAAGTTCAATGCGATGAGTTAGAATGAGCACTTTTTTATTTGTGCGCTGAATATATTCTCTTACAATTTGAGAAAAAATCACTGTTTTTCCTCCACCGGTAGGCAATTGGTATAATAAATTGTAATGATTTGGGTGGGTATCTATGACCTGAAATATCTTATCTATATCTACCTGTTGGTAATCATAAAGTTTTTTATCATTTTTCTTTTCTTCCAGTCCAAAAGTTTCAACACCCATATTTTCTATATTCAGCAAGTTTGCAAAAATAGCTGATTTTTAAGATAAAATAAAATGTTTGTTGGTATTAAAATTTAATATTTCATTTTATGCCAATTCTCAAATTTTGATTATATTTATTTTACTAAGAATTTATGTTTATTAAGACCATTTCTTCTATTCCTAATGTTAAAATGGTTATAAGTTGGAACAGAATTATTAAAGCCAGGCCAATATTCAATTGACTCGGTTCCCCCTCCTCATTAATTTTAAAAATCTTTCTGAAATATAAATATGGAGCCGATAAATACTAGCAAATATGAGAAGGCATTGGGGAATTGCTACCTGCTCAATAATTTGGATAAAGAGTCCTACAATGGATTATTGTCAAGGTTTCATGAGGAAAAATGGCCTCAGGCCACTTGTGTCTTAAACCAAGAAAAGTGGTTTCACAATTTTTATATTATACTTTCCGGCAGGGTGAGAATGTATCAAGTGGACCCTAAAAGTGGAAAAGAGATCACCGTATTTTTACTTGCCAAGAACGACACTTTTGACCTTTTTTGTCTTTTGGACGGATGCGAACATCCGGTTTTTTACGAAAGCCTTGACAGCGTAAAAGTATTGACTGCACCAATGGCAGATGTTCGGGAATGGCTAAACAAAAATCCACAACACTATACAAATCTTTTAAATTATGCGGGCAAACAAATGCGCATGCTTGAAAACTTCGTTTCTGATATTTCTTTTATTGATGTTCCTACCCGAATAATAAAACTTTTGATAAGAAATGTAAAAGAAGATTCAAACAATCTTGATCTTATAGATGATTTGCCAAACAAAGAAATTGCAAATTTGATAGGCTCTACAAGGGCGGTTGTAAACCGTCATCTTCAAAAATTAAGTAAATGCGGTGCGATTGAAATTTCCAGAAACCACGTGAGAATTAAAAATATTAGTCTATTACAACGTTTATTGGAACTTCAAAAATTACGCAATTCAGGCCAAAAATGAAATACTGTATCCTTAATATTTATTAAAAAATGAAATAGTTAAAAAATGAATTTGTGCTACTTAAGTAGCATTATTTGGAATTAATCTTAATTAAATTTGATATTATTAACCAACTAAATTATAATACCATGAAAACTTTAATCGTTTTTTTAATCGTTGTGTGCGGGCTGTTTACAGGACATGCTCAGGTAGTGACCCAACTTGAAGAGACTAGAGTAAATTTTGCTCCTTATTCCATTATTCCGACTTCAAATTTGGACACTTATGAAGTTGTTGTCAAGGAAAGTTATGTTGGACAATTTTCAAAAAATGCCCTTAAATTTGCGAAAGAAAATTTCAATGCCAGAGATTTAATTAAATCTATAAATGATCCTAAGTACGATTCTTACCTGGTAAGTTTTAAAAGCAGTAAAGGATTTTTAGAAGTCACTTATAATGAAGATGGCGAAATGAAAAATTCCTATCAAATGTTTAAAGATGTTGTATTACCATTAGAACTCCGAAGGGAGGTCTATACTAACTACAAAGGTTGGACAATGGTAAAAAATAAATATGTTGCCAGTGGTAATGGTGATAAGCTGAATAAAGAAATATACCGTATTAATCTAAAGAAAGATAACAAGACGCAAAATATTAAAATCATTCCCAGTAGAATTGGAAGCGACAGGGTTGTAAGTAATTAAATCCCCAACGAATACCACCCCTTAACTGAGAAGCGGTGAACAATTAAACATAAATTGTTCACCGTTTTTTATTCAAACAGGTCTGAAGATAAATATCTATCACCCCTGTCACAAACAATACTCACTACAATTCCTTCTTCCAGTTCGTTACAAAGCCTAACCGCTGCCACCGCTGCTCCTCCACTGCTCATTCCCGCAAATATTCCTTCCTGCTTTGAAAGATATTGGGTCATTTTTTTTGCTTCTGCTTGGCTTACTTCCATAATGCGGTCAACTTTTTTGGGATTAAATATTTTGGGCAAATAAGCTTCAGGCCATTTCCTGATCCCGGGAATTTGGGAATCATCCGTTGGTTGAACCCCTATAATTTGGATATCTTTATTTTTTTTCTTTAAAAAGGTGGAAGTTCCCATAATTGTTCCCGTGGTTCCCATAGAGGAAACAAAATGCGTGATCTTTTTATCTGTATCTCTCCATATTTCAGGGCCGGTAGTATTATAATGTGCTTTCCAGTTATCTTCATTACCAAACTGGTTGATCATAAAAAATGTTCCATCTTTTACTTTTGCTTCCGCATAATCCCGTGCCCCTTCAATACCTCTTTCGGTTGAAGTCAGGGTGACTTTAGCGCCATATGCCCTCATAGTTTGAACCCGCTCAATAGTAGCGTTTTCGGGCATTACAAGTTCAATATCAAGTTTAAATATTCCTGCGATCATGGCCAATGCAATGCCAGTATTACCGCTTGTGGCCTCAATTAATTTAG
>JBBRGD010000209.1:0-4579 GCA_038241065.1 Flavobacteriales bacterium | reverse complement strand
ATAAGTTGATCATGAGAGATTTGGGATTTTAGAAAATAGTATTGAGATGTGAGTATTGAGTATTGAAAAAAAAAAGTTAAAACATAATCGTAAACTGAATTTGATGAACACTAAACGCTGAACACAAAACGGCAAACGTCGAACAGAAAAGTTAATTCCAGTTATCATCATAAGACTGCTCGTCGTAATCGTCCAAATCAAAATCAGTATCAAGGTCATCATCAAATTCATTTTTATCTGCAACGAATTCCTTATCCGGGGCTTCAAGTGGGATTTGTCCGTGAACAAACATCAAATTTGGGTAATCGCGGCCTTCTTCTATTTCGGCGATTTCAGCTAATTCTATCAGAAAGGTCCACAAATTAAGGAAATCGTACACATAAATAAGTTTGGTTTGGGATTCTGAAACGATACTGTCCAGGGTAGTTTCATTCATCAATCTTATAGAATCCTCTCCTTCGCTTAGGTCGTATTGAGAGATTTCCTCACCCTGATTCCAGTCCTCATCGCTAATGTAGAAGGAAGCCATTTCGTTTCCATCAAATCCAAATGCATTGACTATGGAGTTATGAAAATCTTCTAAAGTGCTTTCTTCCAGGAGTTCTATGTCCCTGAAAACATCTTCTTTGGTATCTAAAATAACTCTGAACCGGTAAACCATAACATTAATTTTTTGGGGTCAAATATAGTTTTTTATAAAAAGATAAGCATCATTATCTGCTAAATCTATGCAGGATAAAAGTCATTGCTGCCAAAAGGAAAAATGCACCTATTTGATGCAAAACACCCAACCAAAGCGGAACAGCCAACAACAGTGTAAATACACCCAAAACAAACTGGAATACAACGATAATAAGCAGTGCGTTGATGGCGGAATGTTGAGAAGTTGACTGCGTTAGACCTTTTGACTTGTACCATATAAAAGCAATGAGTCCAACTACAAGATACGCCAAATAGCGATGAACAAACTGTACGCCACTTTTGCCTTCTACAAAGTTTCTCCAAAGGGGGTTTTGTTCAATATATACGGTTTCATGAATGAGTTTTCCTTCACTCATCATAGGCCAGAAATTGTGGATTAATCCCGCATTCAAACCTGCCACAAAAGCACCCCAAATAATTTGAATAAGCAAAACAATCAATGTAAACCGCAACAGGTTTCTGAATTTGAAATTGGTGATCTCCTTTTTTGGGTAGATCAGGTTTAATGCCACCCAAAATGTAAAAGCAAAAGTGATAAATGCCGTGGTAAGGTGTGCTGCCAGTCTATAATGACTTACATCTGGGCGGTCTATCAACCCGCTTTTTACCATATACCAACCTAAAAACCCCTGGAAACCTCCTAATAACAATAGAACATAAGAGTTTTTTAAGGTTTCTTTAGTGAGCCTTTTTTTGATAAGAAAATAAACAAATGGAATGATAAAAACAACTCCCAAAAGTCTTCCCAGCAATCGGTGAAACCATTCCCAAAAATAAATAGACTTGTAATCTTCTAATGTAAAATCATAATGAATATTTATTTTTTGATATTCGGGATATTTCTTATACTCTTCAAAAGCAGCTTCCCAGGCAGTTTCATTTAATGGCGGAAGTATTTCTGTCACCAGATGCCAGTCGGTCATGGAAAGCCCGGAATTTGTAAGCCGGGTGATTCCGCCAACAAGAACCATAATAAACACGAGAAAACAACCGGTAAAAAGCCAAATTATAACGGGTTTCTGTCCTTTGATCATATCAATTTTTTTAGAAGACTTCATTCGGCGGGCTGTAAACCCAATTCTTTTCCTTTTTTCAGCATAAAATCCTTTGCCGCCTCATATTCATTAGGGATTAATCCTTCCAAAATAGCCTCTTTGATCGCAGCTTTAATAATTCCAATTTCTTTTGAAGGTTTTAGGTTAAAGATTTCCATAATCTCCTCGCCGGTAACTGGGGGTTGGAAATTTCGAATATGATCTCTCTCCTCAACTTCCTTTATTTTTTCACGGACTTTTTGAAAATTATTGTGGTATTTCTTAAAGCGTTTCGGGTTTTTGGTGGTTATATCGGCTTCACATAAGGTCATTAAATCTTCAATATAATCACCGGCATCAAAAATCAATCTTCTCACAGCTGAATCTGTAACAATTTCGTCTGCAATTACAATTGGTCGGGAACTCATCAACACCAATTTCTGGACGTATTTCATCTTTTCATTTAAAGGAAGGTGCATTTCCTTGAACAGTTTATACACCATTTTAGCACCTGTGAATTCGTGCCCATGAAAAGTCCATCCAACCTTATCGTCAAATCTTTTTGTGGGGGCTTTTCCAATATCGTGTAAGAGGGCAGCCCAGCGCAACCATAAATCGTTCGTATTTTTTGAAATATTATCCACAACTTCTAGTGTATGCCAGAAATTGTCTTTATGCTTTTGTCCATCAACTTCTTCTATTCCTTCCAAAGCAGTTAATTGGGGCAATATTAGATGAAGCAAACCTGTAGAGTGCAAAAGCGTAAATCCTCCAGAAGGTTTTTCTGAAAGCAGGATTTTATTGAGTTCGTCTACAATGCGTTCCCTGGAAATTATCTTAATTCTATCCTTATTCCTGTAGATGGCTTGCAGGGATTCGGTTTCAATTTTAAATTTCAATTGGGTTGCAAACCTTATGGCCCGAAGCATTCGTAAAGGATCATCAGAATAGGTGATATCGGGATTCAACGGAGTTTTTATCAATTTGTTTTTCAGATCTTCAAGTCCATTGAACGGATCCAGGATTTCCCCGAAATTGTCTTTGTTGAGACTCAAAGCCAGGGCATTTATGGTGAAATCCCTTCGGTTTTGATCGTCTTCCAGAGTGCCATCCTCTACAACCGGGTTTCGACTATCCTGGCTGTAGCTTTCCGTCCTCGCGCCAACAAATTCAATTTCCATAGTATCGGCCCTTAACATTGCGGTGCCATAATTTTTGAAAACCTGAACTTTGGGTTTATGGGGAAGTAATGCTGAAACCTTTTTAGCCAGTTCAATTCCGCTGCCAACAGTGACAATATCGATGTCTTTTGGTTCTCCAAGTTTAAGTAAATGATCTCTTACAAATCCGCCAATTACGTAACTTTCCAGATTTAGTTCTTCCGAAGCCTGAGAGATTATTTTAAAAATAGTATGATTGAGTGCCTTGCTGTAATTTTTCTTTTTGTGCATATCTTATTCCCGTATCACTTTCACGCTCCTGTCGTTGCCAATTTTTATAATTGAAGAAGGCTTTTCCATTTTTTTAGAATGATGCAAATTTACTATATAGTCCACACCTTTTATAATTTCAGGGCTTATTTCAGCAAAAGATTTTGGGCTGGGTTGCCCGCTGATATTTGCTGAAGTAGATACCAGGGCTTTTCTGAATTTATAAATCAGTTGTTCACAGAATTTCTCTTTTATAACCCTAATGGCGAGGGTTTCATCTGGAGCAACCAGGTTATTCGCCACCTTAAGTGGTTTGTCGTAAATAATTGTGGTGGGTTTATCTGCATGATCAATTATGATATATGCCGTATCCGGAACTTTATCTACATATTGTTCCAACATCTTGACACTATTCACCAAAACTATCATCGCCTGACTTTCATGGCGCTTTTTTAAAGCGTATATTCTTTCTACCGCGGCAGCATTGGTCGCGTCACAGCCTATTCCCCAAATAGTATCTGTGGGATATAATATAATGCCTCCCTTTTTTAATACTTCCAGGGTCCTCTCGGTTTCATCCTTAAAATCTTCCATTTAAAACGTTTTTATATTCAACTAAAGTTTTTTGTGCCATTATTTCGGCAGTAAAACTTTGATGCAGCTTTACTTTTGAAACGCTGGTAAATTGCCTGCGCAATTCTATATTTTTTTGTAAAGTTACAATATGCTCAGCCAATTGCATAAAATCAAAGGCCGGAGCCAAAAGACCGTTTGTTGCGTGTTGAATTACTTCAGAAATTCCGCCCACATCGGTACTAATTACCGGTACTTCATGATAAAAAGATTCATAAATAAATTGTGGAACGCCTTCACTTTCAGAAGTTATCAGCGAAATACCGAATTGGGGAATAAAATTGGACGCCTGCGGGATTTGATCCAAAAAACTGATATGATTTTGCAGGTTAAGGCGTTCAACTTCCAGCAGTAGGTTTTTTGTGAGATTGGAATACGAACCGATCTGTACAAAATGAAGGTTTTTTCTGCCCTGATTATTTATAAGTTCATTTGCGACCAAAATAAAAGTTTCCAGATCCTTTGGCCAGATATGATTGGCGATATTCCCAATAATGCTTATATTATTATCCAGTTTCAATCTGTCCCGCAAGCTGAATGTTGTTTGAGTGCTTTTGTCTTTAATGCCGGTTCCGTGGTAAATACAAATTAACTTTGCCGGATCACATATGCTGTGGGCCGTTATTTCTTTTGTGGCTAGTGACACACATAAGATCCGCTTAATTTTAGGGTAGTTATATTTATAGAGCGTTTGTTTGCGCAGTCTTATTGGGAAAGTGGTCTTTTTACTAAAAATAAAAGGAGGTAAATTATATAAATGGTCTCCCATAATGCACAGGG
>JBBRGD010000208.1:0-4581 GCA_038241065.1 Flavobacteriales bacterium | reverse complement strand
CTAATTCTTTTTTTCCATTTTCATTGCATACACCTTTTTCCACTCCTGTTCATTTCCTCCGGGTTCAAATATCACCCAGTCTAAATTATTGTTATCGTTTTTTTTATTTATTTCGTGTCTCATTTTTTTCTTTTCTCCTTTTCCGTTGGTGTATGTTTCCATTAATTCCAGTTTATTATCTTCCACTTTATTTATTTTTATAAAGGAATTTTCAATTCCCATAGGAGCCAATGTGTTAATATAAGCCATGTCATAACCTTCCTCCATAGGATCATAAACCATCATTCTTTTTGCAATGATCTCTCCGTTACTGTTCTTATGATTAATTGTAATAAGGGAAGATGCTTCATCATATACAATCTCATCTGTGCCGGTGGTATTACCGGCTTCTACGCCATTGGTGAAATTGGTGGAATTCAGATTCCAGTTTCCAACAAGAAAATTTAGCTGTTTGTGCTTGTTCTCCAACCGTGCCAGTTTAGCTTTGGAGCTCTGTAATATACGGGTTTGTTCATCTTCTTTATCGCTTTTTCCTGCCATGGTTATAGATTCTTCTAAATACTTTTTGGCGCCCTCAGGATCTCCTTTTTCAATGAGATAATCGGCATAAGAGTCCCGCGGATTCGCTGCCTGAGGATATTCCTTCATATTCAGGCTAAAGATTTTTTCTGCCGACTCCATGTCTTGGTCATCCATCATAATCTGGTACCCAATTCGGTTAAGTTCCCACTCGGTAAGAGTATACTCGTCACTTTTAGATTTAAGTTTGCTGTACTTTTCCAATGCGCTGTCAATTCCATTTTGTTTGTATTCTTGGTACACAGCATCCCCTACAGATTTTTTCTCTGTTGTGTCCTGTGCGAAGGCCGTAACCGAAAAACATAAAAAGAAAAGACCCATAAGTCGGGGTAGTTTGAAATTTGTTCTCATAATTGTGATATTTAAAATGGTTATTCCTTAAAATTAATAAATAAATACCTGAATATCTGCCGGGCTAGATTATGAATGAAAGAACTTAAAAATCAATATTTATTAGGTAATCGCACATTTAAAGTAATAAGTTTATGAAATATTTAAAAAACATCCTAGTTCAAAGCAGGAATTATAGGAAATTCAAAAAATTAAGAATTTATATAAAGTGGAGAATATTATGTAGGGATACAAAAATGGGTAAAATCCATTAGGGAATGATTAAAATTATTAAAATGATCTGTGAAACTAGTAATAAATTACATTGATAATTACATAATTTATACTTATCTAATGAAATAATTGCTTATATCTAAAGAATGCCAAAAATATTCCCCATAACATCTGATTTACATAGGATAGTGATAGGATTTTAAAACTTATTTTTTAACAATTATTTATTGCCCGGCTATTTTTTGATCAGAACTCTAGATTTAAAATTCAACCTTTTACCGTCAGAAACCCTTAGCTGATGTAATTCCAGATATTTTTATGTTTTCCCAGCTGGGCATAGGTATAGCGGATCATCTTGTTTTTTTTCAGCTTTAGTTCAGGATCTTCCGTTAAAAGCTTTTTTGCATAATCCCGGGCGGTTTTCAAAATAAGGTTGTCTTTAACAATATCGGCAATTTTAAGGTTTAGGATCCCGCTTTGCTGTGTTCCCATCAAATTTCCCGGCCCCCGCAGGTTTAGATCGACTTCCGCAATTTCAAAACCGTCATTTGTGCCCACCATAGTTTGCAACCTGGTTTTTGCATCGGCAGAAAGTTTATGACTCGTCATTAAAATACAATAACTCTGCTCGGCCCCGCGGCCTACGCGACCCCGAAGCTGGTGCAATTGAGAAAGCCCGAAACGCTCGGCACTTTCAACAATCATAACACTTGCATTGGGAACATCAACGCCAACTTCAATTACGGTAGTAGCCACCATAATCTGGGTTTCGCGTTTTACAAAACGCTGCATTTCAAATTCCTTATCCACCGGTTTCATCTGCCCGTGTAAAATGGAGATCTGAAATTCCGGCATCGGAAATTCCCGGACAATGCTTTCGTATCCATCCATTAAATCTTTGTAATCCATAGTTGCAGATTCCTGAATTAACGGGTACACAATATAAATTTGTCTGCCTTTTGATATTTCATCTTTTATAAATCTGAAGACTTTTAGCCTGTTGCTGTCATACCTGTGTACAGTTTTTATGGACTGCCTTCCGGGAGGAAGTTCGTCTATAACCGAGATGTCCAGATCTCCATATAAACTCATGGCCAGGGTTCGCGGAATAGGGGTTGCTGTCATCACCAGAATGTGTGGCGGAAGATGGTTTTTTTTCCACAATTTTGAGCGCTGTTCAACGCCAAATCTGTGTTGCTCATCTATAATTGCGAGGCCTAAATTTTTGAATTTCACCTTGTCTTCCAGGAGCGCATGAGTGCCAATAAGGATGTCAATTTCGCCATTTTCGAGCTTTTCGTGAATTTCCCTTCTTTTTGAAGCTTTGGTAGAACCAGTTAACAGAAAAATACTGGTATTGAGTTCTTTACATAATGTAAATAAACCGTTATAGTGCTGTACTGACAAAATTTCAGTAGGAGCCATTAAACAGGCTTGAAATCCGTTGTCAAGTGCTATTAACATTGACATTAGCGCCACAATGGTCTTTCCGGAACCCACGTCGCCTTGTAACAACCTATTCATTTGCGCGCCACTGCCCAAATCGCTTCTTATTTCCCTGATCACTCTTTTTTGCGCGCCGGTTAATTGGAAGGGTAAATGCTCCTTATAAAACTCGGTGAAATTGTTTCCGATCTGGTCAAAATTAAAGCCCTTAATTCTTTGTTTTTGAAGCATGTTTTTGATCAGTAATTGCAGCTGAATATAAAATAATTCTTCAAATTTTAATCTGAATTGGGCATTGGAAAGCAGCTCCTGGCTCTTCGGAAAATGAATATTAAAAAGTGCATCGGCCCTTGAAATAAGTTTTAATTCCTCTTTAATTTCTTCGCTTAAGGTGTCGTAAAACTGACCGCGGGTTTCTATAAAAAGTTGCTGCATCAATTTATTTACCACCCTGTTGGTAATTCCTTTATTCGATAGTTTTTCTGTAGACGGATAAACTGGTTGCATGACAATGCGCATGCTTTTTTCATGTTCTTCGAGCAATTCTACCTCAGGATGTGCCATGCTGAAAAGACCATTGAACCAATTGGTTTTTCCGAAGATGACATAAGGAGTATTCAATTTTAAATTCTCCCTGATCCATTTATGGCCTCTGAACCAAACCAATTCCATTTTTCCGGTTTCATCTATAAATTCTGCTACCAGGCGTTTTCCGTTTTTTTGCTCCACGGTTTTCAGGTTGATAATTTTACCTGTTACCTGCACCTCAGAAGAATTTTGTTGCAGTTCATTAATTTTATAAAAACGGGTTTTATCCAGATACCGGTTCGGAAAAAAATTTATGAAGTCCTGGTAGGTGTGAATTCCCAGTTCCTTGCGCAGTAAATCGGCCCGGTTGGGACCAACTCCTTTTAAATAATCTATGGGGGTTTGCATCAAATTGGCATTCATAGAACGAAGATATTAAATCCTGTTTTAATCAATGTAAAAATAAAATCGAAATTAACCAAACTTCACAGGTTCTGAAAACCTGTGAGGATTATAATATCGGGATTTTGTACTTTGCCGTTGATTATGAATTCTCACTTTATGAAAAGCTGTTTCCTGCTCATTTTCCTCCTTTATTATGTTGGAAGTTTCGCGCAATTCAATCCTTTATTTGACCAATCCTTAAAAGTAGATTTTAAAAATATAGCTGCTGAAATTTCAATTCTTCCGAAGGAAAAAGAGGTAAAAGGAAATGTGCGATATCTATTTGAAATCCTTTCTGCCACAGATTCCATATACATTGATGCCAAAAATATGCAATTTGAGCAGGTACTTCTTAACAATGCTCCGGTTGAATTCTATAATGACAGTATCCGTTTATGGTTAAAATCTAATTTTAAACCGTCCGAAAAGAACACATTGGAACTAACCTATTCAGTAAAACCAAAACAAGCCATGTATTTTATCAATTGGGCCTTTGCTGATGAATTAAATGTAACAAAACAAGTCTGGACACAGGGACAGGGAAAATATACTTCTCACTGGTTGCCAAGTTTTGACGATATGAGGGAGAAGGCCGTTTTTGATTTGAAGATCAATTTTACTTCCGGTTATGAGGTAATTGCAAACGGGGAACTAAAGGGACGCGTTACTGTAAACGATTCCATAACCCAATGGCAATTCGGGATGCTGAAACCTATGAGCAGTTATTTGGTCGCCGTGGCAGCGGGAAAATTCCGTCAGAAAGACCTGGAATCCGCTTCCGGGACCGCAATTTCATTGTATTATCAGCCGGAAGATGAAGATAAAGTTGAACCTACTTACCGGTATTCAAAAGAAGTGTTCGATTTTTTTGAAGCTGAGATCGGTTTTCCTTATCCCTGGCAAAATTACAAGCAAATTCCGGTACAGGATTTTTTGTATTCAGGAATGGAAAACACGGGCACAACTATTTTTGCCAATTCGCTGATGGTTGATTCCATTGCTTTTAATGACAGGAACTAT
>JBBRGD010000207.1:0-4586 GCA_038241065.1 Flavobacteriales bacterium | reverse complement strand
GGAAAAGAAAACTGGGAACTGGCAGTATATCCGGTAGAAGATCACGGATTTGTTGAACCCAGCAGCTGGACCGATGAATACAAACGAATTTTAAAACTGTTTAACGACACTCTTATCGAGCAGAGGAATTAGATAAAATATTAAAGAGTAAACAGAATAAGTTTCTGGCTTTTTTTTATATAAAATTATCTTGTTAAGAGAGAATTTCAATAAAAATAAATACTTGGGTTTTAGAAATAATGACTCTTATGAAAAAGATTAAAGTTGCAATAGTAGGATTTGGAAAGGGTGCAAGGATTTATAACGCCCCTATTATTTCCAGTGTTGAGGGATTTGAGGTCACAAAAATTTTGACCACCAACAATGAAAATATAGCTGCTGCAAAAATGGACTTTCCCAGTGCCATAGTTGTTGCTGGTTTTAAAGAAATTACAGAAGATCCTGAAATTGAACTTGTAGTAATTACAACCCCAAATCATCTTCATAAAGAACTTGCTGAAAAAGCTTTAAAGGCAGGAAAAAATGTAGTTGTAGAAAAACCCTTTACTCCAACTGTTGACGAGGCGAATGAGTTGATCGAACTGGCCAGGAAAAATAACAAGATTTTAAGTGTACACCACAACAGGCGCTGGGACAGTGATTTTCTTACCATTAAAAAAATTCTGAAAGAAAAAAAACTTGGTGTAATTGTGGAATATGAAGCACATTTTGACCGTTTCAGAAATGAGGTGAAAGATAGTTGGAAGGAAAAAAGGGAGCTTCCGGGCAGCGGTATTCTATATGACCTGGGCAGTCACCTAATAGATCAGGCTTTGATATTGTTTGGTCTTCCCACAAAGGTTTTTGCTGATTTACGGATACAACGGAAAAATTCAGAGGTTATTGATAATTTTGAATTAATACTTTTTTATCCAGACCTAAAAGTAAGTCTGAAGGCCGGAATGCTTGTCAAAGAAAAAGGACCCACTTTCAGTATTTTTGGACGGAATGGCAGTTTTTTAAAATACGGAGAGGATTCGCAGGAAGAATCTTTAAAATTGGGTCTAAAACCAAAAAATTTGCCTGATTGGGGAATGGAACCCCAGGAAATCTGGGGTAAATTAAATACCGTGGAAGAATCCTTATCTGTAAAAAGTGAACGTGGAAATTACACAAAATTCTATCAGAACATTTATAACGCCATTACCACAAAAGAAGATTTACTTGTAAAACCGGAAGAAGCCAGGGATGTAATTAAAGTAATTGAGCTTGCCCTAAAAAGCCAGACTAAAAAGTGTCTTGTAGCCTTCATCTAAAAAAGGCCTAAACTAATGCTTACCACGTAAAAGCTAAATTTTTTTCTGAAATGACGATCAGGGAAACTACTTCAAACTATTTTTTCGTTTTTATGCAGCTTCATTTTTTCAAAATATTTTTTTGCTTCCTTCAGGACTTTTGGTGCCAATATTAAGGTTGAAACCATAGTTGGAATTGCCATCAGTGCGAAGAAGCCGTCAATTAAGTTGATCATAAGGCTTAAAGTTGTTGTAGCTCCCATTAAGATACTCAGCACATAAAAATAATTGTAATAGTGTTTTTTATCGGCTCCAATCAAAAACGACAGGCATTTAGTGCCGTAATAAGAATAAGAGAAAAGGGAGGAAATACTAAAAATTGCGATACAAAGAAGTAACAAATAATGCCCATAAACAGGAATAGCCTCATCAAATGCCGCTGCGGTAAGGCTTACACCTGAAAGGCTTACTCCGTCCACCGCCGCAGTTTTCCATACCCCTGTCACCAGAATGGCAAGAGCCGTCAAGGTACAAACCACTAAAGTATCTATTGCAGGCCCAAGCATTGCCACCAGGCCTTCGCGTATAGGTTCATTTGTTTTGGCCGCTCCGTGAGCCATTGGGGCCGTTCCTATCCCGGCTTCATTTGAGAATGCTCCACGACGAATTCCTAAAATAATCAGTCCGCCAAGTGCTCCCCCAAGGAATGAATCTCCAAGAAAATATTCGGCAGTAAAAGCCTCTTTGAAAATCAGTCCAAAATAATACGGCACCAGATCGGCATGCATAAAAAGGATTATCAAAACAGAAAAAAAGTATAGTGCCACCATTGCTGGAACCAGTCTTGAAACCGTTTTGCTTATTCTTTTAAGTCCTCCAAATATTACTACCGATGTGATTCCAACCAAAACAAAACCTATGATTAAATTGCTGGTGAAATCTACTTCAATACCGTTGGGAGTGAGTAGAATATAATTGATAGCCTGAGTTAACTGATTTACATTAAATACCGGCAATGCACCTACCAGTCCGGCAACGCTGAAAAAAACTGCCAAGGATTTCCATTTTTTTCCCAGGCCCTCCATTATAAAATACATAGGACCACCCTGAATTTTACCTTCACTGTCTTTTCCGCGGTACATCACCGCAAGGCTATTGGTGAAAAATTTTGTTGCCATCCCAATTATGGCACTTACCCACATCCAAAAAATAGCTCCGGGACCACCAATTGCGATCGCTACAGCAACTCCGGCAATATTTCCCATTCCAATAGTTGCCGCCAATGCGGTTGATAAAGCCTGAAAATGACTTATTTCCCCAGGATCGTTCGGATTGTCATATTTCCCTCGCAATACTTGAAAAGCGTGCCCTAAGTAACGGAAGGGGAGGAATTTTGAGATAACAAGCAGGTAAAACCCGCCGCCAATTAGCAATATAATGAGGGGAAGTCCCCAAACAAAAGACGCGAATTGTGCAACTAATTCATCTAATTTTATCATACGTAAATATATCCGTAACAGATTATTTTATATACTTTTGGGTAAAATTTTATTGGGCATTATTATGTGAAACCATTACGAAGATATCAGAAAATAAACATCGATAAAAACTTTAAATTAAATATCATTCCTAAAAAAAGTTAACGATCTGATTTAAAGTTATTTAAAAATATAAAATTCGATAAAGTATCTGATTATTTTTAACTTTGTGAATATGAAGACCCGGAAACCAGCTTGTTTCTCAAGTTTTTATTGAAAAGTTCCGGAAATATAACTTCAGGAATACTATTTATAAATGATTTCCGTTTGTACAATGATTTATTTAAATCCAATTCCGAATATTATTTATTTTAATAAAGCCTATTCTGACTAAATCATCATAAATAAAAAGAATGCCAGTTTAATTTCTTTCAAATCGGCCCTACCCGACTTGTTGATCTTTAACTGGCATTTATTTTTCTAAATAAGTTTCAAATCTTTTACTATTCCTATAAGGTGCGAAGTGTTTTTCGCTTTAAAATCTTCGCGTAATTCCTTTAAGCGTTTTTCAATGGCACTTTTACTTGCGGGAGAAATATTTTCTTTTTTAAATTTTTCCTGAATTTCGTCCTGGGTTAAGCCATTAGCGATAGAAGTGAGAAGATTTATTTCAAAATCCTTTAAAACAATTAAATTCTCCTGTTTTAAACTCCGTTCTATACGTGGAGAGTTATAGGTTTTTCCCCTGCTTAAATTAAAGATCGCTTCTTTCAATTCCTGCATTCCATGGCGGTCTTTACACACATAACCGTCAATATTTCCGGATGCCCATAAAGCTTTTACAGTATGTGGGTGATCTTCTATTGTATTCACCAACACTTTAAGATTAGGATCTTCCTTTTTTAAAAGCGCAATAAGTTCTTTTCCGCCGGAAATCCTATCTTCTCTGTAATCATTTTTAAAGGAGAGATCACAGATCAACAAATCGAAAGGTTTTCCCTCCATAAGAGCCTTTTTAGCTATTACATAAGCCTTATCGCAATATTGGGCATAAGCAACTTTCTCTATATTGAAATTCTTCAAAACACTTGCTACAGCGTGATTAATGCTGTCTATATCATCTGCTACTAATACTTTATTGAACATCCAGGCAGTTTAAATGGGAATTTGAATAATACTTTTAAATCTTTTTCCCTTTTCTTAATCAAATATAAGCCTTCCATTTGTAGAAAAATACGGTTTTCCACATTCTGCAGGTGATTTCCGTTTTTCGAAGGCATCAATCGAAAAGCCTCCCATTAGTAGGATTAACAACATAATTTATAATGCTAGAAAACCTGGCCTGATGACAGGTTTTTATTCTGATGTTTGCATTTCGCAATCTAAATAGGCAAAACTACAAAAAGCTTCCTTTAGTGTTTTCCCCGGGACATCTGCAATATTCCCCGTTTTCAAAAAGAGATCTCTTCAGTAGAAATTTTCCAACCTCTTTTAATTTTCAACATTTTTAATACTTACGAAACCAACCAAATTCCGGATTTTTCCCATTAAAAAAGTCCACAGCTTTCGCTGCGAACTTTTAATTTATATCGTGACCTCGCCGGGATTCAAACCTGGAACCTTCTGAGCCGTAATCAGATGCGCTATTCAATTGCGCCACGAGGCCTTTTTTATATGCATTTCCGCCTAATAAATGGATTTGCATCGGTTAATTAGGCGGGTGCAAATATAAGTTTTATTTTAAAAACTTCTAAGGCCTATGATCATTATTTTCCGAAACTAAATTCAACCCGATATAAGCCGTTCTAACCCAGAATTTCAGCGCTTAATCCCG
>JBBRGD010000206.1:0-4595 GCA_038241065.1 Flavobacteriales bacterium | reverse complement strand
TATCTCACATCCAATCCTAATCTGCCTAAATTAACTCCGGCGCCCAGTTGGTATCCTAAAGTTATTTTATCTTCAACTTCAGAGATCGTTAAAGTTGAGTTGTCCAGTTCGTTACTCAGAATATATTGGAAAGATGGACCTGCTTTAATATTAAGAGGTCCTAAAACATTAAGACCAACTAATAAAGGCGCATCTATTTTGTCAATTTTATATTCAAAAGTATCGTAATCTGTATTCAACCTTGTATACACCAATTCTGGTTGCAGGAAAATTCCAAGAAATTCAAATTTTGCAAATCCTCCTAAATGGTAGCCAGATTTGTTTTTTCCTTCTATTGTAGTGGCATCTTCAAAGCCTTCAGAGATATTTTTATAATCTCCTGTCGCACCGTAATTCAAACCGCCTTTTATACCATAGGAGGATTGAGCAATAGCTGTTCCGCCTATAAATATAAAGGCTAATACAATTAATTTTTTCATAAGTGTTGTTTTAATGTTTGATTACTATAACGCAGTAAATGTGCCAATTATTTCTGAAAAGAATTAAAAAACCCCTCAAACTCTGAATTTGAGGGGTTTAAAAATGCTATTTATATTGAAAATTTATTTTCGTTTGATTACTTTTTCTGAAGCTTTTACAATGGCATCGGCATTCAATCCGTATTTTTCCATCAACTCCTCAGGAGTTCCACTTTCCCCGAAGGTATCATTTGTTGCCACAAATTCCTGTGGAGTTGGGTGATTCAATGTTAAGGTTCGTGCGACGCTTTCTCCCAATCCTCCAAGAAAGTTGTGCTCTTCAGCTGTTACAACACATCCTGTTTTTTTAACTGAAGCTAGAATTGCAGACTCATCCAAAGGTTTTATGGTGTGAATGTTGATCACTTCTGCACTTATTCCTTTTTCTTCCAACTGTTCCGCAGCAATCAACGCTTCCCAAACCAAATGCCCGGTAGCTATTATAGTCACGTCCTTTCCTTCGGTTAAGTTTACGGCTTTCCCGATCTCCAATTTTTGATCGGCAGTCGTAAAATTAGCGACTTTTGGTCTTCCAAAACGCAAATAAACCGGACCTACATGTTCTGCTATTGCGATGGTTGCAGCTTTGGTCTGATTGTAATCACAAGTGTTAATTACAGTCATTCCCGGCAACATCTTCATCAATCCGATATCTTCAAGAATTTGGTGTGTTGCACCGTCCTCACCTAATGTCAACCCGGCGTGGGAAGCACAAATTTTCACGTTCTTTTCAGAGTACGCAACACTTTGACGAATCTGATCATAAACACGGCCGGTAGAGAAATTGGCGAAAGTTCCTGTAAACGGAATTTTTCCTCCAATGGTCATTCCGGAAGCGATTCCAATCATATTTGCTTCAGCAATTCCTGTTTGAAAGAAGCGTTCAGGATGATTTGCTTTAAATTCATCCATTTTTAGTGAGCCGGTAAGATCGGCACATAAGGCTACCACATTTTCATTGGTTCTCCCTAATTCTGCCAAACCATCTCCAAATCCGGATCTGGTATCTTTATTTCCTGTATTGGTATATTTTTTCATAGTCCTCCCCCTGCCCCCTCCAACGGAGGGGGTTCTGGGTTATATTTTATAAGTTAATAATAATCATGTTGTTTTTTAAGTTTCACTCCTCCCCGTTGGGGAGGCTGGGAGGGGCCTAATAATCTCCTAAAGTTGCCGGATTTTGAGCTAAGGCATCTTTTAGTTGCTCATCGTTTGGAGCAACTCCGTGCCATTTATGAGTGTGCATCATAAAATCTACCCCATGACCCATTATGGTGTGTAAAAGGATACAAACAGGTTTTCCTTTTCCGGTGCGGCTTTTGGCTTCATTCAGGCCTTCAATTATTTTGGTGATATTATTCCCTTCTTTTACTTCCAGTACATCCCAACCAAAAGCTTCAAATTTGGCTTTTATGTTTCCCATTGGTAAAACACTATCAGTAGCACCATCAATTTGCTGTCCGTTTAAATCGACAGTAGAGATAATGTTATCAACCTTATTACCGGCGGCATACATTATGGCTTCCCAATTTTGTCCTTCCTGCAATTCTCCGTCTCCGTGCAAAGTAAAAACAAGGTGAGAGTCGTTATTCAGCTTTTTGGTAAGTGCTGCACCAATTGCCACAGACATACCCTGACCTAAGGAACCTGAGGATGTTCTCACCCCCTGCAATCCCTCGTGGGTTGTTGGATGTCCTTGCAGCCGAGAATTTAGTAAGCGAAAAGTGTTTAATTCTTCAACCGGAAAGAAGCCGCTTCTTGCCAAAACACTGTAAAATACAGGAGAAATATGGCCGTTAGATAAAAAGAAAAGGTCCTCTCCAATCCCATCCATTTTAAAATTGCTGTCGTAATCCATAACATCCTGATAAAGGGCGGTAATAAATTCTGCACATCCTAAAGAACCTCCGGGATGCCCAGAATTAACTTTATGAACCTGCCTTACAATGTCCCGACGTACCTGGGTGACAAAATCTTCTAATTGTTGTGTTTTTGGCATTTCAGGGTTATTAATTTGAAATGCTGCTTCTTGTGTGTTTGGCATTTTTGAGTGTTTAATTTGGAATGGGACAAAAATAAGTTTTTAAATACGGAAGTCAAAGCCTGAAAGAGCCATTTATCAACCAATTGACTTATTTAACTAACAATTTTTAAATTCTGCTTCCTTTAAATTGATGTTTAGTTAAGTATCTTTGCACCGAATTAAACAAAACTATGAAATTTGATCTTATAACTACCGATCCGGGTAGCCAGGCTAGGGCCGGAACTATTACCACAGATCACGGTACAATTCAAACCCCTATTTTTATGCCTGTAGGAACAGTTGGTTCGGTAAAAGGAGTTCACCAAAGAGAATTAAAAGAAGACATCAATCCCGATATAATTTTAGGAAATACATATCATCTTTATTTAAGGCCTCAAACAGAAATCTTGAAAAAAGCAGGCGGGCTTCACAAATTTATGAATTGGGACAGGAACATTCTCACCGATAGTGGGGGTTACCAGGTATATTCGCTTTCCGAACGCAGAAAAATCAAAGAGGAGGGAGTGAAATTCAAATCGCACATAGATGGTTCTTACCATACTTTTACCCCGGAAAATGTAATGGAAATTCAGCGGGTTATAGGAGCGGATATTATTATGGCTTTTGATGAATGCACGCCGTATCCTTGCGATTACAAATATGCCAAACGATCCATGCATATGACGCATCGATGGCTGGACAGATGTGTGACTCATCTGGAAAAAACCCCTTATTTATATGATTATACCCAGTCTTTTTTTCCGATAGTCCAGGGAAGTGTCTATAAAGATTTACGTCAACAATCTGCTGAATATATTGCTTCAGTGGGAGCGGAAGGAAATGCCATTGGAGGACTTTCCGTAGGTGAACCTGCAGAGGAGATGTACGGGATGACAGAAGTTGTTACAGCAATACTTCCCAAGGACAAGCCGCGCTATTTGATGGGAGTGGGAACGCCGGCAAATATTCTGGAAAACATCGCTTTGGGAATTGATATGTTTGATTGTGTTATGCCAACCCGTAACGCCAGAAATGGAATGTTGTTTACAGCGCACGGCACTATAAATATCAAAAATAAAAAATGGCGGGATGATTTTTCAGCAATAGATGAAATGGCAATTACCTTTGTGGATACAGAATACAGCAAAGCCTATTTACGCCACCTGTTTACGGTAAATGAATTGCTTGGAAAGCAAATCGCAACTATCCACAATCTCGGTTTTTATCTCTGGTTGGTTCGTGAGGCGAGAATACATATATTAGCCGGAGATTTTGCCTCCTGGAAAAACTTGATGGTTCAGCAAATGGATAAGCGCCTTTAAATTGAAAATACTCGATTGGTACATATTAAAAAGTTATCTGGGGACCTTTATCCTCATGTTAATTTTGTTTATTCCTATTGGAATTACAGTAAATCTTGCCGAGAAAATCGATAAGATTTTGGAAAATGAAGTTCCTTTTGTAGAGGTTGCTAAATACTACCTGGATTTCACCATTTATTTTGCCAACCTGTTATTTCCTCTGTTCCTATTTCTTTCGGTAATCTGGTTTACTTCCAAGTTGGCCAATAATACTGAAATCATTGCTTTTTTGAGTAGTGGGGTTTCATACATGCGTTTTTTAAGACCTTATTTGATTGGAGCAACCATTGTTAGTTTAGGTGCTCTTGTTTTAAGTATGTACCTGGCACCTCAAGCCAGTAAAGGCTTTAACGAATTTAAATACGAATATCTTAAAAAAGGGACTGAAGTTCAGGAAACCAGCGATGTTTATCGTCAAATAAACGGATCGGAGTATATCTATGCCAGCAATTTTCAGCCTAGATCTAAATCGGCCCGCAATTTTACACTTGAACATTTCGAAGGAAATGTATTGAAGTACAAAATAAGCGCATCCCGCCTTCAGTTTAATGAGAAAGACACCACCTATACTTTAACAAATTTTGATAAACGGATTATTGGGGAAAATGAAGATATTATATTGCACGAAAGAACGATGGACACGGTCTTGCCTTTTGAATTTGACGAACTTACCCCGGTTTCTTATATAGCTGA
>JBBRGD010000205.1:0-4616 GCA_038241065.1 Flavobacteriales bacterium | reverse complement strand
CATCAAATTTTATATGCTTTACATTCATTCCGTCTAAATTATCGGAAGTGCGGGAAGCTATAATCACATTGTTATCCGGAGCAAGGATTTTGGCGCTTTCCAGCCCAATACCATGTGAACCCCCAATCAATACTATATTTTTTTTCATTTGTAGATATTTATTTTTTTTTTGATTCCCCGATAGATTCGGGGTAATATTCGCATATCTTCATTTATCTTTTTATCGTGTTCGCGTTATGCTTAGTTCAGCTTTAAAATTAAGGTATTCTGTAGTGTAACTCTAAGTTAAGAAATTCTCTTTTAAATCTTGTTTTTTGATGATCTCCCTTGGATAATCGCCAAACAATTCGATTAATTTATGCCTTCTGTAATTAAAAATTTCTTTTAATTTAGGTGCTACCAGAATGGGTTGTACCAGTTCGCCAATAATTCCGAAGGGAAGTTTATAATCTACAATATCTTCCATTTCAACCCCGCCTTCAATTTCTTTTAAAAAGTGTTTGTGATGCCATAAAGAATAAGGACCAAACCGCTGTTCATCGACAAAATATTCTTTATCCCGAACATGTGTTATCTCAGTGACCCATTTGGTTTTGATCCCAGCAATTGGAGTAACGATGTATTGTATAAGCTGCCCCTGAAACATTGGTCTGTCTGCCCCTGAAAGTATATTAAACCCCATATAATCCGGGGTGATGATTTTTAAGTTTTTGGGATCTGACAGGAATTCCCAGGCTTTGTTAACCGTAATTGGCAATTTCTGTTTTGTATGGAGTGTATATATCTTCATCTTCGTTTTATTTCAGTGTAAAAATAGGAATTATTTTGTTCATTTAAAATATATAAAGATTAAACAAAACTTAAATATGAGGTTTTCAAAATTTTGAAGATTTGAACCTTGAATGGGATTTCGTTTCTCCATCTTCCACTAAAATTGATCTTATTGATATTATTGGAGGAAATGTAGGAACACACAATCTTACTTTTGAAAAAAATTAATTAAAGTTGAGAATAAAACAACAATCTAATTAATCCATTCAGAATAATTGATTATACAGGGGAAAGAAATTAAGATTGGTTTGAAGTTTAACTGAAAGAATCTTATTTTAATCTGTTTTTGTTCATAAACGGGGTGTTATTGAATATATTAAAATTTAAAATCCATTATTCTTATGATGTATTCCAAATGCCAAACTTTTAATTTTAACTGATAAATGTCAGAACTTAAACTTATAATTCGATGTAATTTTAAATGTTCTCAAAAAATAAACTATGAAATGAGCATAGCGGAAACATGATACGAACACCGATCAAGATATGCGAATTACAAATGACCAATAAAAAACGATAAAAATCTACATATGAAATCAAAAACAGTTGCTCTTATCGTTGCTCATCCTGATGATGAAATATTATGGGCAGGTGGAACTATTATAGATCATCCCTTCTGGAACTGGTTTATTCTCAGTTTGTGCAGGGGAAGCGATCCAGATCGCGCACCTAAATTCTATAAGGTTTTAGAAATGCTGGGAGCAGAAGGCACTATGGGAGATCTTGACGATGCACCTGAACAGAAACCTTTGGATGAAAAAGAAGTGAAGCAAACAATTCTGGAATTATTGCCTTCTAAACATTTTAATCTCATAATTACCCATGACCCTTCCGGTGAATATACTCGGCATCTCAGGCATGAAGAGACAGGGAAAGCGGTTATAAACCTTTGGAATACAGCAAAAATTTCTGCTAATGAACTTTGGACTTTTGCATATAGCGATGGCAATAAGAAATATTTTCCAATGCCTTTAGAAAACGCTCCTCTTTACAATAAACTGACCAAACAAACCTGGCAGAAAAAATACAAATTAATAACAGAAAGATACGGTTTTGATAAAAATAGCTGGGAGGCTCAAACAACCCCCATTACAGAAGCGTATTGGAAATTTACTGATTCTGATTCAGCAAAAAAGTGGCTTGACAAAAATAGACCTACGCTATGAAAGTATTGATATTATATGATTATCCACCTTTACCCGGGGGGCTTTCAACCCAGGGAGATTTACTTTACAGGGGGCTTCTTGAAATAGGAGTTGACGCCCATGCTGCTCATTTTGAATCGGAACAGGAGAAAGAATGGTATTACCGTTGGTTTAAGCCAGATGTTGTAGTAGGTGTTGGTTATTGGGGCCACACTCCGAAACTGGTACTTCATCCGCAAAAATTTGGTGTGCAGCCGGTACCCTGGCTGGTGGCAGATGGTTTTATCGCCAATTATCAGGATGTATTAAACGATCTTCCGCTTATACTAGTTACTTCTAATTGGGTAAAGGAAATGTATGTTCGTGATGGGATAAGTGGTGATAATATAGTGGTTTTACCAGTGGGCTGTGATATTAATTCTTTTATACCGTTTAGTAAAAGAGATCCAAAAATTATGGCGGTGCGGGAATCATTGGGAATTTCGCCTGACCAGTTAATGATTCTTACGGTAGGTGGCGATGCAGCTTCCAAAGGAGCTCAGGAAGTAATGCAGGCACTTGCACTTATTGATGGTAAAGTGCCTGATTGGAAATACGTATGTAAAGTATGGCCTCAGGAGAGAACATTAATTCAAAATTTACAAGACCTCGAATTGGCAAAACGATTGGGAATTGATAAAAAAGTCATTTATGCTACTAATACCATCTCCCGAAATTTTGTGCCTTATCTTATTGGAGCCTGTGATATATATGCAGGCCCTTCCAGGCTTGAAGGTTTTGGAATGCCCCAAGTGGAAGCAGGGGCATGCGGGAAACCGGTTATTGGTATTGAAGCAATGGGAATGCTGGATACCCTTGTCCATGGAAAAACAGCATTTTTGGCAAAAGTAGCCCAAAGAATTGTGGTGGACCAGGTGATTCTTGGTACTGAATCAGGCTATGGGGCCAATCATTGCGTTATATTTAAAGAGCCCCGAACAGTCGATTACCGTGCGAATGTGCAGGATATTGCCAATAATCTAATATATCTTATGACCGATCCGGCATTGAGGGAAAAAATGGGTAAAGCCGGCAGGGAAAGGGTGGTGGAAAATTTTGATTACAGGATAGTTGCAAAGAAGTTTGTGAAAATAATGAAAGATAAATTGGGAATAGTTTAATTTTTAACTTCTGGTTATGAAAACTGAAGATTTACAATTGATAGAAGAAGCAAAAAAAGCAGCTCTTGAAGTGCTGCTTCATAATGCAATAGGCCCATTTCAAGGGCTTCCGCGTACTGCCGGCTGGGGTTATCCCGAGCCATATACCAGAGATTTAATGTTTTCTATTTTTGGAATTGCTGTTTCTGATAATCCAAAACTTATGAAAAGTATCCGGAAAGTATTGGAAACTTTGGCTAAAAATCAGACGAAACACGGTCATATTACTTCATTAGTACATGATAAGGAAGATCGTGGATCAAGTGATTGCACACCATTATTTTTATTGGCTACAGGAATTTACAGGAAAGTCACAGGGGAATCAGAATTTCTCAAGGAAGCAATTGAAAAGTCAATGTTATGGATGGAATATCAAAGTACGACTGATCTTTACCTGATCGCCCAGCAACCCACAAGCGATTGGCGTGATGAACAATGGGTCTTAGGAAATGGTTTATTTGTAAATACTTTAACTTATAGCTATTTACGTCTGATGGGGAATAACGAGCGAGCAAATAAAATGCGTCAGGCTATGAAACGCTTTACGATTACTGGAGGGGAAATGCATAAACATTTACAAGAAGGACTTTTATTAAAGGATAAACCTTACTTTGCTTTATGGTCCTATAAAATTTATAGCAGTGAACGTTTTGACCTTTTGGGAAACAGCCTTGCGATTCTCTCCGGAATTGCGTCCCCTTCCAGGGCCAGTGAAATGGTTTCTTGGATAGAGAAGGAATGTGAAAACTTGAGAAATAATGGGCAATTGGCCGTTGATCTTCCCCCTAATTTCTTCCCTTTTATAAAACCGGAAGATATTGACTGGCGTTCACGTTATTCAATTTATAACAAACCCGGGGATTATCACAATGGAGGCATCTGGCCCTTTATCTGCGGATTTTATGTGGCAGCCTTGGTTGCTGCCGGGAAATATGAGCTAGCCGGTGAGAAACTCGTGGCGCTTACTCAATGTATAAAAATTTCCAGCAACTTAAATTTGGATTTTGGTTTTAATGAATGGATCAAGTCACAGGATGGAAAAGCAATGGGTCAGGACTGGCAAACCTGGTCGGCAGCGCTTTATTTGTATGCTGTAAAATGTGTAGAGGAAAAAAGAACACCTTTCTTTGACGAAATGCGTTCCTACAAGGAATAATGCAACAAAAAACTTTTAAATTACTGGTTTTGAAAACAAGAACTTCATCCCATTTAAATTCACAGTTCATTCTAATTTTGAAAATTAAATAGGAAGAACTGTTTTGTTTTCTCTCATTTGTTTGAACTTTAATTTACTTATTAGTATAAATATTTGGCTATTTTGGTTAAAATAAAGCTAAAATTTAAGCGAAAATTAGACCTAAGGCCAAAAAAAATTGGGTTTAGAGAATCCTTGAATGTATATTTGAATAAACCAAAACAAATTTTTTATGAAAAATATACT
>JBBRGD010000204.1:0-4623 GCA_038241065.1 Flavobacteriales bacterium | reverse complement strand
AGATTGTTTTCATTTGAAAAAGCACACAAAACAATGAAAACCAAGCTATCAAAATTACGGGACAGTGAACTACAAAAACTTATAAAAGAAGGCAATAAACCTGCCTTTGAAGAAATTTTTGACCGGTATTGGAAAAGGCTTTTCACTTATGCTTTTAGCATTTATAAGGATGAAAAAATATGTGAGGACATAGTTCAGGAAATTTTCATCAGCTTATGGGAGAAATCGAATGATACCAATATTCTAAATCTGGAGGCTTACCTCATAAGATCAGTAAAATATAAAATTGCAAACCATATAAGGGATTTAAAATTCAGGCCAGTACACATTGAAATACTTCAAAATATACCTAATACTTTTAAGAGGGGAAATGTCATGGAATACCAGGAGTTTGAGAAAGAAATTTTTAATGAAATTAAAAAACTACCTCCCAAATGCCAACAGGTGTTCATGCTTAGTCGTTTTGAAGATTATTCCAATCCTGAAATCGCCAAAGAATTAGATATCTCAGTTAGAACGGTTGAAAAGCACATTAGCAATGCTTTAAAATTTTTAAAATCGACTATTACACCCATCATTTAGTTATTCTTGTTATTGGAATGTTTCTTTAATGTAAAAAGAATCCCGCTATATTACCAAAACCTTATCACTGAGTTTCAAGCTACGTAAATGCACTAAAAGATGTGACTATCTGTTAAACGACACCTAGTGCAAAAAGAAGAGTTTATACAATTAGCGAAAAAATATGCCCAAAATAAAGCTTCCTTGGGAGAGAAATGGGTTGTGGAAGAATTCTTCAAAAAACTTCAGGATAATAGTCAAATCATTACCTATAATTTTACTGAAGTAAAAAGGGATTTTCTGTTAAAAAGGATAAACTCCATAATCGATAAGCCAAAAAACAGGTTGTCTCGTCTATATTCCATAACGTTAAAAATAGCAGCCATAGCAATCATTTTACTGGGTAGTTCGCTTTTGGCAAACTATCTAATAAACAATGGTAATATATCTCAGGTTGCTGCCAAAGGGGAAAAGAAAACCATTCTTTTACCCGATGGAAGCCTCGTTTTCCTAAACTCGAACAGCAATATTAGCTATTCAAAAAATTTCAAAAATAAAAGAGAACTCAAACTTAGCGGTGAGGCTTATTTTGAAGTTAAAAAAAATCCGGAAAAGCCTTTTTTAGTTGAAACAGATCAAATTAAAACTAGAGTCCTAGGAACTTCATTTAATATTAAGGCTTATAAAAACAGCCAAACTAAGGTTAGCGTGAACACGGGTAAAGTGGAAGTTGATATAAAAGAAATTTCAAGAAAAATTATCCTGGTCAAAAACCAACAACTAAGCTTAATGAATACCTCTGAACCTTTGCTTTCAAAAGATAATAGCGAAAATTTTAGCGCTTGGACCAAAAATACGATTGTGCTAAATAATACAAGTTTGGGAGAAGCCTCAAAAATCCTTGAAAATTGGTATGATATCGAAATAAATTTTGCTAGCAAGGATTTACAGAAACTAAAAATAACAGGAAAATTTAAAGATGAAAAATTGATAAATATTCTAAAAAGTATTGCTGTGGTAAAGCAACTTGAAATAGATTTTTTAACCGAAAACCAAATCCTTATAAGAGAAAAACAACAAAATTGAATTAGCCAATTATAAAACAAAAAGCCCACTTCTGCTGTAACAGAAATGAGCTGTATTTAAAACGAAGACTACAAATAAATTATTTATAGCCAATTACAATGAATATCAAATTACAATTTTTTTTGAGCATGAAATCAAAAATGTTTCTTTTTCTATTAAGCTGTTTATTTTTAGTTTCTGGAGCATTTGCCGCGCCTGTGAACAATGGGATTTTTGATGAAGTAAACCTTACAATTGAATTAAGGGATGTCTTGATTACAGAAGTATTTGTCACCATTGAGGAAAAAACCGAGTTTACCTTTGTTTTCGATGAAGAAATTTCCTCTTTAAAACAACCTCTCACCTTAATTGTGAAAAACGAAAACCTTGAAACTATTTTAAACAAAATAAGTTCCTTAACCGGTTTTCAATTTAAAAAGTTAAACAATACCATTTCGGTAATTAAAATGGATGAGCCTCAGCAAATTATAAGAGGTATTGTTATGGATAGTGATGGATTTCCTTTACCTGGTGCAACAGTAATGGAAAAAGGAACCACCAATGGTACCATTACAGATTTTGACGGAAATTTTAGTTTAAAGCTTTCCGGAATATCCACAACATTGGTAATTTCATTTATGGGGTTTGAAGAAAAAGAAGTGGTTGCCAACAATGCTAGCTTTCAGGAAATCACTTTAGTTGGTGACACCAATACTCTTAATGAAGTAGTAGTGACAGCCCTGGGAATTAAAAGAGAAGAAAAACGACTTGGTTTTTCACAAGCAACGATTGATTCTAAAATTTTGAATCAGGCAGTTCCTAATAACTGGTCTTCAGGATTAAAGGGAAAAGTTGCCGGACTTAATATCATATCTTCAGGATCGGGTCCATTAAATTCACAACAAATAACATTAAGAGGAAACAATTCTCTTAATCCAAATGGAAACAACGCTTTAATTGTAATGGATGGGGTGCCAATAAATAATGAAATGACAACCTCTGGTTCTTCAAGTGCTTACGGCGGAGACGACTCCCCTATAGATTATGGAAATGGTATTTCAGATATAAATGCAGACGACATTGAAAGTGTTACTGTACTAAAAGGTCCTGGCGCTACTGCTCTTTATGGAAGTAGAGCGGCCAATGGAGCTTTGATTATAACTACAAAATCAGGTAAGAAAACTAAAGGTTTAGGGATCACTTATAATTCTAGCATTAGCTTGGATGTGATTCAACGGTGGCCAGATTATCAATATGAATATGGACAAGGTACCGGAAAATCTTTTGACAGTGAAGGCAATCCTTATTATTCTTACGGAAGTTCGGAAGACGGAGGAAATACCGGGAGTACAAGTAGTGCTTGGGGGCCTAAATTTGATGGACAATTTTTCTATCAATACGATCCTGAATTGGAAGGTCAATCTCAGGAAAGACAATTATGGCGTCCCTATAAAAATAATAGAAATGATTTCTGGCGTACGGGAATTACAACTAGCAACAATATTACCCTGCAAGGGGGTGACAAAAATGGATCGATGAGAGCTTCTGTAGGCTATCAAAAAAATGAATGGATTATGCCCAAAACCGGGTTCGAAAGGATCACTGCTTCCATTAATGCCAACTATCAAATTTCAGAAAAAATAAAAATTGGCTCAGTAATTAATTACAACAACAGGAATAGTGATAATTTACCTGGAACAGGTTATAATAATGGTTCTGTGTCTTATTTTATGATCTTTCAAAATCCAAACATCGATTTGGATTGGTACCGTCCAATATGGCAGGAGGGACAAAATCAAATTCAAAAAATCGCACCGTTTAGTTCTTACATAGATAATCCCTACCTCATAGCCTATGAAGCAACAAACCCTTTACTAAGCGATCAAATTGTTGGAAATATATTTGCTGACATAAACCTAGCACCCAATCTGAAGTTGATGTTAAGAACATCGTTAAATACGTATAGTCAAGATAGAGAGCAAAAAAGACCTTATAGCATAAACCGATATTCAAAGGGCTATTATCAATCCCAGGACATAAATAAGCAAGAAGTTAATTCGGATTTTTTACTTACTTATAATAAAGATATAACAAAGAAATTAGGCTTTTCATTTTCAGCTGGAGGAAATGCCTTGACTTATAAATATCGCCGAACGGATGCTTCTGTAGATGGGCTTGTAGTCCCGGGAGTATACAAGCTGGCCAACGGAGTAAGCAATCCTATTATAACAACCCACGATAGGAATAAAAACGTGAACAGTTTTTACGGGTTGCTTTCCCTGTCTTTTAACGATAAAATATTCGTGGATTTAACCGGAAGAAATGACTGGTCCAGCACACTTCCAAAGGAAAACAATTCTTTCTTTTATCCATCTATAAATACAAGTTTTATCCTTTCTGAAATTCTTGATTTACCTTCTGCATTCAACTATCTTAAATACAGGTTTTCCTATGCTCAGGTAGGTAACGATACAGATCCTTACAAGACAAGTAAATACTATAGTCAAAATGCATTTCCCAGCTCCGCCACGCTATCCACTACGTTATTTAATGCAAATTTTAAACCGGAAATTACCACTAGTTATGAAACAGGTTTGGAATCGAGGATGCTAAAAAACAGGTTAAATTTTGATGCTACAATTTACCAAACCCTTACAAAAAATCAAATTATTTCGGTACCACTGGATATCACGACTGGGTACAGTTCCGGGGTTCTAAATTCAGGGGAGGTTAGAAACCGGGGAGTGGAATTAACGATGACCGGAAAAATAATTAAAGGCGAAAAATTTAGCTGGAGTTCGACTTTAAATTGGGCAAAAAACTGGAATAAGGTAATAGAATTGGGCGATGGAATTAATGGACAACAGGAAATAGGTTCAGGAGGAAGAGCAACTCTTATTGCAAAAGTAGGGGGTACAACAACCGCTATTTATGGTTATGGTTTTGTTAGATCTCCAGATGGTCAAATTGTTTATGATAATAAAGGACTACCTGCTT
>JBBRGD010000203.1:0-4631 GCA_038241065.1 Flavobacteriales bacterium | reverse complement strand
AAATTATTTGAGTTATACCGAAGAACCCCTTGTATCTATTGATATTGTTGGCAACCCTTATTCCTGTATTTTCGATTCGCAAATGACCTCGGTTATTGGTGGGGATTTGATAAAACTTATTGGATGGTACGACAATGAAGTTGGCTATTCCAGCCGACTTATAGATTTAATTTCTTTCCTTTCAAAGAATTAACTACATTTAACAAAATTATGTACTAGCATTTCCCCCAATGAAGAGCATTGTTTTAACGTTATTATTTCTTTTTTGCTGTTATACTTCAGTAGCTCAGCAAAGAAGCGATGAAGAAATTTCAGATATAAATAGCAATATTCAAAATCTGCTAAATGAAGCCGAAATCTCCATAAATGTTCTAAATTTTGAAAAGGCACTCATCCAGCTCAAAAATGCTATAGAACTTTCAAAACAAATAAACGACCAAAAGTACATCGCGCTTTCAAGTAGTATTCTTTCTAACTTATTTTACATACGCCATGATTATACTCAGGCTATTACGGAACTGCAGCGTGCAATTTCAATTCAACGCGAAATTAATGATGAATCCGGTTTGGCTTATAGCTATCTCAATTTTGCCAAAATTTTTAATTTGCAAGAAGATTTTGTGCGAGCCAATAAATATTTAAATCTGGCGGAAGGTTATTACATAAAGGAAAAGAATACCGAATATCTTGGTTTGGTATACCTCAACCGTGGTATTATCACTTTAAATTCAAATAATTCTAATCAAAACAGCAACCTGGCAATTTCCCAATTCAGCAAAGCTGAAATTTATTTAGGTGAAAGCACGAATTTATACGAGACTTCACGATTGTATTATTATAAAGGAAAGGCATATTTAACACTTAACCGGCTTGAAAAAGCAGAATCAGAAGCACAAAAATCCCTGAAAATTGCCAATACCAACGATTTTGGCGGAATGATCATGTATTCCAACAATCTGCTTAGTCAAATTTACGAATCACAAAAAAATTACCGAGAATCCCTTGCTTATCTTATAACAAGCAATAATGTGCGTGACTCTATTTTCGCTATGAACCGGGAGGCCCTTGCTCTTGAGGCTAATACCCGATACGGAGTAGATGCTTTAAGATCTAATGTGAAGGAACTCAAGATCCAGAATGCGGAACAGGAACGCTCGCTAAAGGTCAATAAACTAACCACCATTTTAAGCGTTGCCCTTATTACGATTCTTTCCCTGTTGACCTTGTCTTTATATAAGAACAATAATCTACGCGCTAAAGCAAATGAATTGCTTCAGAAAAAAAATGATGAACTTACCATTGCTAAAGATAATGCCGAAAAAGCATCTTTGGCAAAGGCGGAATTCCTTTCAACAATTACCCACGAGTTACGAACTCCACTCTATGCAGTTACCGGATTAACCCATTTATTATTGGATGAAAGCCCAACCGAGAATCAGAAGGAACATTTAAATTCTCTGAAATTCTCAGGAGAATATTTATTATCCTTAATTAATAACATTCTGGATCTCAACAAACTTGAGGCGAATAAAATGGAAATCCTGGATACCTCATTCAATCTGGAAAAGCGCATTTCGAATGTTTTGGTAGCACTTAAAAATTCTGCCGACATCAAAAACACCAAATTGCATTTTAGTTTTGACCAGGAAATTCCAAAAAAATTAAAAGGAGATCCACTCAAAATTTCTCAGATCCTGATTAACCTTATCGGAAATTCGATCAAATTTACTGAAGATGGCGATATCTGGATCAATGTTAAGAAAAACCATCAGGTGGGCCAACAGTATTTTTTACACTTCGAAATTAAAGACAATGGCGAGGGAATTACCAAGGAAAAACAAACTGCGATTTTTGAAAATTTCACCCAGGGTTCTATGCAAATAAACCGGAAATTTGGTGGAACTGGTCTGGGGCTTTCCATAGTCAAGAATTTATTGAATTTAATGCATAGTGATATTCACTTGGATAGCGATTTAGGCAAGGGTTCTTCCTTTAGTTTTGACCTTAAGTTTGAGGCTTTTGAAGAGATCAAAACAGGTCCCGATGAAAATGGAAAGGGAATTGTGCCTCTATCTAACAGCACTATGCACAATAAAAGGATCTTAATTGTTGAAGATAATAAGATCAACCAAATGATTACCCGTAAAATTCTGGAAAAAAATCAGGTGATTTGTGATGTTGCCGATAATGGAACTATTGCCATAGAAATGGTAAAAAACAAGATTTTTGATCTTATATTAATGGATATACATATGCCGGGAATAAGTGGAATTGAAGCTACTATAGAGATCAGGAAATTTGACGAACAAATTCCTATTGTTGCCCTTACCGCGGTAACCCTGGATGAAAATCTGGATGAATTTTTCTTGAACGGGTTCACAGATATTATACCTAAACCCTATAAAACTGAAGAATTTTTTAATAAAATAAACTTGCATCTTGCCGCCAGTAAAATCCAGGTATAATATCTTGACAATTGTTTGAATAGAACGGATAAGGCAAACTATATATAAAGAATATATAGTTTGAATTAGCAAAAATTAAAAATGGGTTACCATGTACCTCATTGTTTGTTTAACACATATCGTTCAATTTGTTGGTCAAATTCCAGGGCCTTGCTGCCTGTAAATTTCATTTTAATAGGAATGTAATACAAATTTGGATGAGAGATAACTCCTTTCAATCTCATAAAATCCTTTTCTGTTGTTAAAACCAATGGAGCTTCACTTATTTGATTTAAATCTCCCTTTGTGAATTTATGATGATCTGGGAAATTTAAATGCTCAAAATCAATGTGAAGTTGATCGAGATAATCGCATAAAGGTTGCGAATTTGCAATTCCTGTAACCAGCGTTATTTTTTCATCTGAAATTGAACTTATCAACATCACCGGTTTTTCACTATAAACCTTATTACTATATTCTATATAACTGAAGAATAATTTCTGATAATTCTTCAGCTTAAGTCTTTTTTTTATTTTGATCTGGTTTTTGAGCGTTAGATTTCTTGGGCATTTTGTCACCACTATTATCTGTGCACGTTGAGCACCAGATGCAGGTTCCCTTAAGTTGCCTGTGGGCAATACAAAATCGTCTATATATAATTCATTATGAGTAGTTAAAAGAATATTTAATCCCGCTTTTACTTTTCGGTGCTGGAAAGCGTCATCCAATAAGATTACCTCGGGAGGACAACTCAATTGCAACATGGAAATCCCTCTTTTTCGATTTTCGTCCACCGCAACTATGGCGCGTCTGAATTTAGATTTAAATTGCAAGGGCTCATCCCCAACCATTTCTGCTGTTTCATCTCCATCCAAAAGATGAAATCCACTGGAATCACGGCCATAGCCACGGCTTAGTGTAGCGGTTTTATAATTTGATATAAGTAGCGTGAGCAGGTATTCTATCATTGGGGATTTTCCGGTTCCTCCAACGCTTAAGTTCCCTACACAAATTACAGGGAACGGGAATGAACTGGATTTAAACACCTTAATATCATATAAAAAATTTCGCAAAAGCATTAGCATGCCGTATAATAAAGCGAATGGGAACAGGATTTTTCGAAGTATACTCATTGTTACGAATGTATAATATTTATATTTGAATTAAAATAGTAAACCCATGTTAATTACTGAGGTTATAAAACATCTGGAAGATTTTGCACCGGCCGCAACCGCCGAAGATTTTGACAATGTTGGATTATTGGTGGGAGATCCCAATACGCTGGTTTCCGGAATTTTAATTACTCTTGATACTCTGGAAGAAGTAGTTGAAGAAGCCATCACCAAAAATTGCAATCTAATTGTTAGCTTCCACCCCATCATCTTTTCCGGATTAAAAAGGCTGAATGGCAACAATTATGTAGAAAGGACTGTGATAAAGGCTATTCAAAACAACATAGCAATTTATGCCATTCATACTGCCTTGGACAATCATCATCTTGGAGTAAATAAGATGATATGTGAGAAACTCCATCTTACAAACTCCAAAATTTTAATTCCGAAAAAAAACAGCATAAAAAAACTCACCACGTACATACCCACTTCCCAGGCAGAAATGTTACGGAAAAAGCTTTTTGAAGCCGGAGCGGGTTCTATTGGAAATTATGATGAATGCAGTTTTAACCTGCAAGGCATGGGCAGTTTCAAAGCTAATACGGAAGCAAATCCGGTAATCGGGAAAATAGGTGAAACTCATTTTGAAGAAGAAACCCAAATAGGAATTACTTTCCCCAAACATCTTGAAGCTAAAATCTTAAAAGCGCTCTTTAAAAACCATCCTTATGAAGAGGTAGCTCATGAAATTATAAGCCTGGATAATTCACATCAGCAAATGGGGATGGGAATGATTGGGGATTTGCCTGAGGAAATGGAGGAAACAGAATTTCTGTCCCAGATTCAAAATACCTTTCATACCAAATGTATCCGTCATTCTAGACTTCTGGACAAACCGGTAAAAAAGGTAGCTGTACTTGGCGGAAGCGGAAGTTTTGCCATTGAAAATGCCAAAAAAGCCGGAGCCAATTTTTTTATTACTGCCGATTTGAAGTATCATGATTTCTATAAAGCAGAAGGAAAACTCGTTTTGGCAGATATTGGCCACTATGAAAGTGAACAATACACAAAAAAC
>JBBRGD010000202.1:0-4646 GCA_038241065.1 Flavobacteriales bacterium | reverse complement strand
TCTTCCCGGTTTAGCAGCGTGATATCCTCCAATGGAATTATGAAAATATGATGTTCTTCCTGTATTGAAAGGACTTTCGGCTAAATCGAATACCCTATAATGACCCTTATCTTTCAAAATTTCAACATCGGCAGCCGTTTTTTGAAAGGGTTGCTTCATTACTTTTGATACCACAAAATCTTCATTATTTACATATCTTCTGTCAACCCCAATTAAATCGGCTAAAATCAATAATACAAAACCCGTGATCATTAAATTTTTGCTCACTTTTTGTTTTAAATACAACCAGATCAAAGTAGCAGAAAGAATCACAAATACAAAGGAACGTATTGTATCTGCACTAAAAATAGACTTCCGGTCTTCTTTTAAAGCCCGGATAAATTCAGTTCCCATTTGCTCGATATAGGCAGCATCATTTCCCCCGGAAAAACTAAACAAAGCAGATTTAAATACAAGGAATATCAATGCCAGACCTCCTGTAATAATAGCTGCCCATTTTAAAGCCCTGAATTTTTCTTCAGGTTTTTCAAAATCCAGGAATAAACGGGACAATCCAAAAATGGCCAATATTGGAACACACAGTTCAATAATTATCTGAATGGAAGAAACTGCTCTGAATTTGTTATATAACGGAACATAATCTATAAAAAATTGGGTTAAAAATGCAAAATTCTTACCCCAGGAAAGCATCAGGGACAAAATTATTCCTCCTACTATCCACCATTTCAGCCTTCCTTTGATAAGGAAAAGTGCAAAAACAAACAAAAATAGAATTGTTGCACCAATATATGCAGGGGCGCCCACAAATGGCTGATTTCCCCAATAAGTAGGTGCATTTTTCGCGAAATCTTTTGCCTGGACCGGTCCGGCTCCCATTGTGATTAATTGCGAATACATTTCAGAATTTTCATCTAGTTTTTCTGAACTTGATCCGCCCATAAACCTGGGAATAAACAAGTTGAAGGATTCAACTATTCCATAACTGTATTGGGTAATATATTCAAAATTTAAACCCTCGGAAGTTTTTGGTGTTCCATCAGGATTTATGGTTATACCGGTATCTCCACGCGTACTGAATGCTGCATATTGCTGGGTGGCCAATAAATTTGTAGCATTGATCCCAACAGCTAGAAAAACAGCAAGAACCATCACGCCAAGTGCCTTGAAATAGTTTGGAAGTTGGTTTTTCTTAAAAGCATCAATTAGGTACACGATCCCAACAATTATTACCAAAAGCAATAAATAATAGGTCATTTGAAAGTGGTTGGCACCAATTTCCAGCGCCATCGCGAAAGTGAGTAATAGAAATCCCCCGATGTATTTATTTCTGAAACAAAGCAGGATTCCGGCTAAAACCATTGGCATGTAGGCAATGGCGTGAGCTTTTGCATTGTGACCTACCCCTAAGATTATGATGAGATAGGTGGAAAATCCAAATGCAATGGCACCCAAAAAAGCCAGCTTATAATCTAATTTAAGAACCAGCAATAAGATATAAAAACCAATAAAATAGAGGAATAGGTAATCTGCAGGTCTTGGTAAAAACCGCAGAACCGAATCGATTTTTTTAATATAATTATGTGGATAATTTGCTCCTAACTGGTATGTGGGCATTCCTCCAAAGGCGGCATCTGTCCAGTAAGGTTCTTCACCGGTTTTGGCACGAAAATCATTTTGTTGTTTGGCCATCCCGGTATACTGGACAATATCACTTTGAAAAATTTCCTTTCCCTGTAAAACCGGGCTAAAATATGCCAGAGAAATTATTATGAATCCAAAAACAACTAAAATATGGGGGAGAAACTCTTTAAAGGACCTAATCATTATAAAATATTTATTAGGCCCGAAAATTAATCAATTTCTTCGTAATCGATATACTCCCCTACCTTTTTATTGGATTTCATATTGGAAGGGGATTTTTTATCAGTAAAATCATCGCCCTTCTGTTTTGAATCCGGTTGGGATTGTTGGTTAAATTGTTGCTGGAATTTATTTCCAATCTTTTTTAAGAAGTATTTTAAAATCAAAGGTCCAAAAAATTTGATCATTATTTTAAATCCAAAATAAATCAACAATATAATCAAGACTGTTTTAAGGATACTTTCAAAAGAAGCTTCGTACATCTCTTCGGTTTTCGCAAAATTACCATTATACCCAGACAAATTCAATGTTTTAAGTCCTAAAAATTTAATAAAATCTTCTATATTTGAACGTTTTAAAATTCATTGAAAATGCAACAGGCTACCTCAAATTTCTTATTCCTTTTCTTATTCTTTTCCGGATGTTTTATCGCTCAGGCACAGTATACTGAAACTATCAACTCCAATCGTCCCGGTAATTCCCAGGGAGCTTTTTCTGTTGGCACAGGAGTATTGCAACTGGAAGCCGGCGGATATTACGGAAATGATGATCATACCCTGTTAGGAACCAATACGGATATCTTAGGTTCTGATTATGCCTTGAGGTATGGTTTGTTTTTTGAAGCGCTTGAAGTAAGTTTAATTGGATCTTTTCAAGGGGAAACAACCACGATTCGAATTGGTGGCAGTGATGTGGATTTTAAAAGAAGTAATTTCAAGACCAACACCTTAGGGCTAAAATATATGGTCTTTGATCCATTCCGGAGTATTGAACCAGACAAACCAAATCTTTACAGCTGGAAAGCCAATCAGCGGTTTAAGTGGAAAACCCTTATCCCTTCAGTGGCACTATATGCAGGAGCAAATTTTTCCTTTGGGGAAAACCCATATTTATACGAAGGAGAAAATGAGTTTAGCCCCAAACTGGCTCTCATCACTCAGCATAATTGGAGAGGAAGCTGGGTACTTGTAATGAATCTAATAATCGATAAAATATCAGAAGATTTCCCATCCTATTCAGGAATAATTACCCTAACCCATGCATTTACTCCGACATTTGCAGGTTTTCTGGAATACCAGGGAATTATAAGTGATATTTATGCCGATGATCTCGCCCGCACCGGAGTAGCCTATTTGGTGGGTGATAATCTACAATTTGATATTTCAGGGCTTATTAATTTTAAGAATACTCCCTCAAGATGGCAGGTTGCAGCCGGTGTCTCTTACCGTTTTGATATGCATAAAAAAGATGAATTTTTAGACGATTCCTATGAAGTTGACCGAAGAAAAGGTCGATCTGAAAAAAGAGAAATTGAGACCAGACCTGAGTTGGAAAACTAAAATTATGATTTTCAGAAATAAAAAAATCCGCACTAAAGCGGATTTTTTTATTTCCGATTGAAAAAATTATTCACCTACAGCGGCAGAAACCCCTGCAGAAAGGCGTTTATAAGTTCCATTCTCCAGACGTTCCCTGATTGCAGAAAAGGCTGTCAGGGTTAAAGTAATATCTTCAAGAACATGTGTTGCTGTTGGTATCATTCTCAACAATATAAGTCCTTTAGGGATTACAGGATACACTACTATAGAACAAAATACTCCATGATTCTCTCGCAAATCCTTTACAAGAGCCATCGCCTCGGGAATACTTCCTTTTAGATATACCGGGGTTACGCAACTTTGTGTAGTTCCAATATCAAAACCACTATCTTTTAAACCGGTTTGCAGCGCATTTACATTCTCCCATAACTTTTCTTTAAGTTCCGGCATGGTGCGAAGCATATCAAGTCTTTTTAATGCTCCAACTACCAATTGCATTTGCAAGGATTTAGCAAACATCTGCGAGCGCAAATTGTATTTTAAATAATCAATAATCTCCTTATCGGCTGCAATAAAAGCTCCTGTACTGGCCATTGCTTTGGCAAAAGTTGCAAAATATATGTCAATATCAGCCTGCACACCTTGTTCTTCACCTGTTCCGGCACCTGTTGCACCCAAAGTTCCAAACCCATGTGCATCATCTACAAAAAGTCTGAAATTATATTTTTGTTTTAAAGCAACAATATCTTTAAGCCTTCCCTGTTCTCCGCGCATTCCAAAAACTCCTTCGGTAATGAAAAGAATTCCACCGCCGGTTTGTTCACAGATTTTTGTGGCGCGCTGCAGGTTTTTTTCGATACTGTCCATATCGTTGTGCATATACGTAAAACGCTGACCTAAATGCAATCTCACCCCATCAATAATACATGCGTGGGCATCTACATCATAAACGATAACATCTACTTTTGAAACCAGGGCGTCTATTGTAGAAACCATTCCCTGATAACCGAAGTTAAGCAGATACGCTGCTTGCTTGTCTACAAAAGCAGCTAATTCTTGCTGTAATTTTTCGTCCATATCTGTGTGCCCGCTCATCATTCTTGCTCCCATTGGATACGCTGATCCATATTCGGCTCCCGCCTCTGCATCTACCTTTCTAACTTCAGGATGGTTCGCCAATCCTAAATAATCGTTAATACTCCACGTGATAACTTCCTTCCCACGAAACTTCATTCGGTTTGAAATTGGTCCTTCCAATTTTGGAAACACAAAATAACCTTCTGCTTGTTCTGCCCATTTTCCTAAAGGACCCTTGTCCTTATAGATCTTATCAAATAAATCACTCATAGATTTTTTATTTACAAGCTGTAAAAGTACTCAAATACAACTCAATTTCACTATAATCCCTTTTATGTTTAAAGATAAAAGCATCCCTTTAAAAGGATGCTTTTATCTTCTGTATGGTCA
>JBBRGD010000201.1:0-4653 GCA_038241065.1 Flavobacteriales bacterium | reverse complement strand
GAACCACACATCATCTCCATGATCCTGCAAGCCAATAAAGCCTTGTTTGTCTTTCCCCCCTGCATTCAGAAAGTTCTCCCAATCTTTGAATTTGCTGTTTTTTACCATTTCCTTCCAGTTATCTGTCCATAAATGATATTCTACTACATTTTCTCCATTTTGGTTGTGCACAACTGTACCGCGGTAAACAAGAATAGAAATTTTATTCCATTCACCTACAGGCTTCGCGTTTTGAGGTTTAGCCGGAATAAGGTCGTATAAGGAACCTGCCTGCCTATTTCCATCTTTTCCTAACCTTGCATCAGGATGTTTATCATTGTCTAAAATTTGCATTTCGGGTGCTGAGGTATAAATAGGTTCACCTTCTATTTCCTGTGCCAAATAAAAAATTCCGCTGTTTCCACCTTCTGATACCTTCCACTCAAGTGTCAGTTCAAAATCCTTAAATTGCTCATCATAAATGATATCGCCACCGCCACCGGCTTCACCGGAACCAGTTCCCTGTACTTTTATAGAGCCATCTTCAACAACCCACCCATTAGAAGGAAACGAATCTTTGTCATATCCCCTCCATCCTTCAGTAGTTTTTCCGTCAAATAATAGCTTCCAACCTTCATCCTTTTCCTTTTGGGAAAGTTCATTCACTTTTACAGAATCAACTTCTACGACCGTGACATCCTGATTTTCTTCAGAACTTTTCTTTTTCTCACCACAAGAAGTAAGAATGGATCCAATGAAGATTAGTGCAATTGGTAATGAATAAATTTTCTTTGTAAACTTAGATATCAAAATATATTTTTTCATTTTCTGTTTTGGTTAAATTAAATTTTCACTATATAAAAAGATTAGGATAATTTCCAGCCTTCCCTGTAATTGTGTTTGATGTACTCTTCTGAAGCCTGTTTTGCATTTATTGTTTCGTACTGAGTATCAAATTTTGGATCGCCGTTAATAACTGTAAACTTATCAGTAGTCACAATTTTGACTTCCTCATTGTCTCCAATATTTGTAATTTTCATATTATCACCATCCCAATCTAGTTTTTTCTTAAGATCCTGCAACCTAATGGCGAGATTACCCATTACAACTACTTCATTGAAAGGCCCTGAATAAGCGAAGTTGGAACTTGCTTCTACCCGGCTTGCTTTAGGTTCTTTACAAGCTCTTACCCAATCCATTTCATGGCTAAGTTCTACGCGTGGAATTACTTTTTTGACTTGTGGAGGATTGTTTTCCCTTCCTATAATATAAGGATCACGACCGTAAGTACTACAAATAATGGTTCCTTTGGTACCAACAACCATGGCGCCTCCGCCACCGTCACCCATAATTTTACCGGGTTCCATTCCCACAGGCCTTTCAGGCAACAATCCGCCATCATACCAGTTGAATTTAAGGGCAGGCATTTTTATTTTATCAAGACTTTTTCTTTCAGGAAAATAATAAGTAACCATTCCTGCAATAGGTGCGCTCTCTGTGTTTACCTGTGATGAACTTCCTTCAAATGCGGTAGGATGACCAAGATTCAGTGCGAAATACACCGGATCCATAAGATGGCATCCCATATCCCCTAATGCTCCTGTTCCAAAATCCCACCAGGCTCTCCAGTTCCAAGGTGTATATGCTGGGTGATAAGGCCTGCTTTTAGCCGGTCCTATGAAAAGGTCCCAGTCCAAAGTAGAAGGAACTGGTGGTTGTTCTTCGGGTCTTTCCAGACCTTGTGGCCAAATTGGACGATTTGTCCAGGCATGTGCCTCAATTGGATCCCCAATTTCACCATTTTGAATCCATTCTGCGAATAATCTTGTTCCTTCATTTGAATGGCCCTGATTTCCCATTTGGGTTGCAACCCCAGATTGTTTTGCCATTCCGGTTAAATACCTGGATTCATAAATTGAATGGGTAAGTGGTTTCTGAAGATATACGTGTTTTCCCATGCTCATGCTAGCTCCGGCAGTAAGTGCGTGGGTATGGTCGGGAGTTGCAATTACAACTGCATCTATATCCTTGCCCATTTCTTCAAGCATCTTACGGTAATCCAAGTATTTTTTTGCATTGGGATAATCATTAAAAGTTTTTGCTGAATAATCCCAATCCACATCACAAAGTGCAACGATATTTTGTCCAGTAATATTTGTCAGGTTTGACCTTCCCATCCCTCCAACACCAATACCTGCTATATTAAGAGTGTCACTGGGGGCTGTAAAACCTACACCTCCAAGTACGTGCCTAGGAACAATTGAAATACCGGCGGCCACTATAGCTGTATTGGTAAGAAAGCTCCTCCTAGAAACCTTATTCGTATCTTTTTTATTTTTATCCATAATAATATAATTTACATTTTTGATGTTTAAGAAAAGTTGTTAAATTTTGTAGTTAAATTTGGGGTAATATAAATAAAAACCTGTTCATATTTTTAATAAGATTAGAAAAAAACCGGATAAATTATTGAATATCAGCAGTTTATAATTTTAGCAATTAATCAATAAATAATAATTCTAAATTTACTGAGATTTATAAGTGGATTGAAAACCACTAATTTAGTAATTTGATATTTTTTTATAATAGTTATAATTTGCTTCCTTCAGCGATTAAAAGTTTTTTTGTTGCCATTATTCCTTCTTCCGCTGAAAGTCGTTGGCCTTCATATTCTACACCTATAAAACCTGTATAACCGGCATCTTTTACAATTTTAAGAATTTTTTGATAATCCATGGTAGTTTCCTGGCCTTCATCGTTAAAATCATAAGATTTTGCGCTTACTGCTTTTGCAAAAGGCATCATCTCTTCAATTCCCTGGTATCTTGGATATTCTTCTATGCATTTATTATCTTCACGCTTTACGCAAAAATTACCATAATCGGGAAGGGTTCCAACATTTGGAAGATTCACGCCTTCCATCACCTCAACAAGAAGTTCAGCATTTGAAGTTAAATTCCCGTGGTTTTCTACCAAAACATTTATGCCTTTGGTTGAGGCATATTCTCCCAATTTTTTAAGAGCATCGATTGAGTTGTTTTTCCATATTTTCGCATCATTACTGCCAAAAAGATTCACCCTTATAGAATGACATTCTAAGAACTGAGCTGCGTCCACCCACTTTTTATGATTTTCTATCGCTAGATTTCTCTCTTTTTCATTGGGTGTGGCAAGATCTCCTTCGCCGTCAACCATTATTAAGATATTCTTTACATTATATCTTTCGCTTTTCGCTTTTAAGGAATCCAGTAAGTTTTTCATAGCAACTTCCGAAGATCCACCTTTCTCAAGTATTGGGGTATATAACTGACTAACATATTCAATTCCGTCAAAACCCATTTCATTTGCCTTTTTAGCAAAATCCATAGGATCCATTTCCCCTGAATGAATTGGTTTGCTCAGCGACCATTGAGCCAATGAAAGCTTGAAGAAGGTTTCCTGGACTGCGTTTTCTGCGGTAGCAGTTTCATTGGGCTCTTTTTTCTGTTCGTTTTTACAGGAAACCAGTCCTGTAAAAAAGATTAAAACAAGTAAAAATGATTTGATTGATGGGACAAAATGCTTTTTCATAAAAAATGTAATTAAGAGGTTTATTCAAAATTTTTGTGAAAGTTTTTATAAAAGTTAAAAGTAGACTTTTTTTTTGTAAGGAACTGAAATACTAAATATGAATTAATACATTTGAGCAAATTTGGTAACAAATTAATACATAATATTAAAACTGTGAGTAAAATTTCGGAAAATGAAACCTTTGATGCTATTGTTGTTGGCACGGGAATTAGCGGCGGATGGGCTGCTAAAGAATTATGTGAAAAAGGATTTAAAACCCTTGTACTTGAAAGAGGGAGGATGGTAAAACATGTGGAAGATTATCCAACAATGTATGATGATCCCTGGGATTATAAATTTAAAGGACAGGTTCCCAGAGAAGATGCGAAAAATCAATTAAAACAGGCCAGAACCGGTTATACGGTTAATGAAGCATCCAAACATTGGTTTGTGGATGACCTCAAACATCCTTATAACGAAACTAAACGATTTGACTGGATGCGTGGATATCATGTTGGAGGGAGATCAATTGTGTGGGGAAGACATAGTTACAGGTTAAGCGATCTGGATTTTGAAGCAAATAAAAAAGATGGTATAGCTGTAGATTGGCCGGTAAGATATAAAGATGTTGCTCCCTGGTATGATTATGTAGAATCTTTTATTGGAGTAAGTGGCGAGAATCTCGGACTTCCACAATTACCTGATGGTAAATTCTTGCCAATGATGGAATTAAATTGTGTGGAAGATCATCTTAAAAAGAATATGGCTGAGAATTTCACAGACAGGGTTCTTACCGCCGGTCGGGTAGCACATATTACTAATAATGAGCCTTTTGAAGGGCGGGCACCTTGCCAATATAGGAATCGTTGTATAAGAGGATGTCCTTACGGAGCATATTTCAGTAGCACTTCATCAACCTTACCTGCTGCAGAGCGCACAGGAAATATGACCTTGCGGCCAAATTCAATTGTGAGTGAGGTGATCTATGATCCTAAAACTAAAAAAGCTACTGGGGTTAAGGTCATTGATGCGGATTCTAAGGGAGTTTATGAATTCAAAGCAGATGTTATTTTCTTATGTGCTTCTTCTATCGCATCTGCTAGTATTTTGATGCAATCCAAATCA
>JBBRGD010000200.1:0-4657 GCA_038241065.1 Flavobacteriales bacterium | reverse complement strand
ATGATACTATTATAAATGCTGTGAATGATAATGTTGCCACTGCCCTGTTTGTGTTTTTGGAAGATTATCCTTTCGCATTTATTCTTAACATTATTGCCATAATTTTAATTGCAGGATTCTTTGTAACCTCTTCAGATTCCGGATCTTTGGTGGTAGATAATTTAACCTCCGGAGGAAAAATAGATGCGCCAGTAGGCCAAAGAATATTTTGGGCCATTGCTGAAGGTGGTGTTGCTGCGGTTCTTTTAATTGGCGGCGGATTACAGGCACTTCAAACAGCCACGATAGTAACAGGATTGCCCTTTGCCGTGATTTTAATAATTATGTGCTTTTCACTTTACAAAGGTTTAAGCGAAGACCTACAGAAACTGAAAAAGCGGGAATCCCAAAAAGAACTTGAAAATTACGAGGAAATAGTTTCTGCCATCGTTAAAAAACGAAATATTAATCAGCAAAACAACATTAAATAATCCTAATAATGACTGAAATAAAAAACATCCTAGTCGCCTTAGACCTTTCAGGTATTGATAGCACCTTAATTGAGTATGCATCATATATTGCCGAAACCCTTAAGGTTAAAAAAGTGTACTTCGTACATAATATTAAAAAATACGAGATCTCAGAATTATTTGAAGAACAGTTAAAGGATCTTAACCTTGACGAAATAATTGGGGATGAGTTAAATGAAAAGGTAGAAGAGAAATTCACATCTTCAGCAGAATGGGAAGTACTTATTTCAGAAGATCCTTATTCTGAATCTCTCATCAATTATATAGTTGACAAATATGAGATTCAGCTCGCTATAATCGGAAATAAAAACAAGTCAAAAGGTACCGGAGTCGTTAGTGGAAAATTACTGCGACTGCTTAAATGCAATATCCTATCTATTCCTAAAAATGCGAAACCGCTAATTACCAATATTTGGGCGGGAACAGATTTTTCAAGTGCTTCTAGAAAGGTTTTTGAAGTGGCTGAAAATTTACAGAGAAACACAGCGGCTAAAGTAAAAGCGGTACACGTATATAATGTGCCGATTCAATTCTCTCCTTACATTCCAAAAGAACATCTCGATTTGAAGATAGAAAATCATTTAAAGGAAAAATATGAGAAATTCATAAAAAAGATTGGATACAAAGGTGACTTAACTACCGAAATTATTCCTGGAAGAGAGAGCGGGGTTGCAGAAAAACTGCGTGCCAAAGCCGAAACTTCCAAGGTAGATCTTATCATTGTTGGAGACAAAGGCAGAAACACTTTCTCCTCCTTACTTGTAGGAAGCGTTACCGAAGAGCTTTTTAATCAGGATTTAGAAGTGCCTTTATGGGTCGCTAAGCAGTGAATTCAAATCTGCACCAACTCTGGCCAAATATTAAACATAGTAAGGCGTTGATGTTGACCTCAACATGCATATCCATTATCTTAACAAAACAATCCTCCAACAGAGGTTGTTAGGATTAAGAAAAACTTACTGTCAAACAAGTTTAAATTTAAGTCAGTATATAAAAAAATAGCCCACGATTAAAATCGTGGGCTATTTTTTTATGTTTCAAATAAAAAGGTTTCAACCATTTCCACTTCCAAGTCTATATCTATTGCCGTCGCTTTAAATAACTTGGTAAAAGGTTTCGAGTTCCTAATTCTTCGTAAAAATTCGCCTCTAAATATCCAGACCTTAGCTCAATCATCCGTTTACAAAATCCTGTAAATATTTGAACCGCTTGGTTAATTTGCCATTTTCCGTCATTTTAGCTCTTTTTAGAATTCCGTCCTTATCCCCGTTAAAGAATGCTGGAATTACGTGTTTCAAGAACATATCTCCAAAGCCTTCGCTGGCATCTTTTGGGAGTTCGCAGGGAAGGTTGTCCACCGCCATTACCGTAATCGCTCCCTTTTCACGAAAATCCACTTCGGTTCCGGTTTCAGGATCGTATCCGTATAGAGGTTCTTCAATTGTGGAAGGCCGGATGGTACTGGCTATTGGCCCGTTGATATCACAGGAAATATCGGCTATCATTTTTATCTTAAATTCGTGGGAATTGGCTTGTTCCCGTGTGAAAAATACCGGGGCGCCGTCTCCATAAAAATGTCCTGCTATAAACACATCACTCACTCTTGCAAATCGCATAAAATTTGATTCATATTTCTCCGGATGATTGTAAAAGTCTTTATTTGAACCATCTTTCCCATCCTTTTTCCTATTATAATTCAGTACATCAATTAGGCAAAACACCGGATAATCAAACTGATTGTTCAAATAGTCGTTTATTTGAACATGTTCTATCTTAAGGTGATCCATGATTTCCTTCGCGCCATGGGCTACTTTCCCGCTACCGGTGAGCAAAATTTTAATTGGCGGAATGCTGATCTCATCCAATGCTCCCAACAAGGAGTTTAGATCTGAAAAACTTTCGGCTTTGGGCAGATCAAAAAGCTGATCTTTAAAACCAAGAGCACGAATACAACTGTAACCCCCAACCAGACCAGCATAACGGCCAAAACCGATCAGTCTCGCGCCATCTTCTTTGATGATCACTTCGTGGTCATAGAGTTCAATATTTTTCCTGAGAACCTCCCGGAGCAAATCACGGTTATAGAATTGTTTTTTAATGGTATGTGAGAAAAAAAAGTATTTTTTATTCGGAATTAGGTTCGGAATTGGCACTTCCTTTACCCCCAGTAACACATCACAATCTGAAACATCTTCAGAAACCTCAAATCCTGCCTGTTCATATTCTTCGTCCGGAAAGATTCGTATTGCTGAAAATTCTACTTTAAAACTTGCTTCTGGGAATTTTTGAACGACTTCTTTAAGTTTTTTTGGGGAGAATACCACCCTTCTGTCCGGTGGGGTTTTGCGTTCGGTGATCAGGGCAAATTTTATCATATTCTTGTATAGGCTTTACATTAAGTTACGTATTTTTCAAAGATATATATTTTATTCTGTATCTTTGCAGTTGCGTTAGGGATAGAAGTGGAAATCCCGCAGTCCCGATTTTTATTGGGACGAGGAATTGAAACGGATAGCCCGGCCCGCCTGAGTTTTTTGCGAAGGTGGGAACGCACAAAAGTTCATTAAATTATGGGGTCGACTTGGATTTGACAGCGAGTCTAATTGAGTTGTAAGCACGTAGAGCGCTGGGATATAGCTCTTAAATCTCATATTTCACACTTTTTAAACGGCGAGAATAACTACGCCTTGGCTGCATAATCCGAATTATAGTAGGATTATCTTTATCCCTACCAGGTAGGGAGCCGAGATGTCTCGTGGAAGCCTTGATTTACGGCGGCCACACCTGAGACACCGAAAAAGTAAATATAGAAATTGCAGGGCCTTGATGCGGTTTCGAAACTCAATTGAGGATAAGTTTAAGATTGGTGGTTTTCGGCCGGTCTTAAATCGAAAACCAATCGAAGAATAAACGTGTAGAAAGCTTCTAAATTGCTTGTTTGGACGAGGGTTCGAAACCCTCCGACTCCACTTTTAGGGTATTATACTCAACTAAAAACCTCGTAATCCTACTGATTACGGGGTTTTTCTTTTTAATGATATCATATAAATACATATAATATCATATAAAAGGGGACTAATTCGGGGCCTATTTTAATCATTACAAAAACAGTCCCGTTTAGCAGTTTACCATATTGATTTACAGTATCTTACAAAGGTTAAAGTTTATTTTATTAGTTTTATTTTTACTAAATTGCGGGACCAATTCGGGACCTAATTTAGACGGACTATGGAAACTTCAATTTATATTCGATTTTACACCAAAAAAAGTAAGCTAAACAGGAAAGGCTTAACTCCAATTTTAATGAGAATTACCATGGATGGTAAACGTTCAGAAATCAATATTGGCCGCAGTGTAGATGCAGAAAAGTGGAACACTAAAACCGAAAAAATGATGGGTAGAAGTGTGGAAGCAAATGAGGTAAATGACTTCATAGAAATCATGCGTCAAAAGGTCAGAAATGTTCAGAAAAGTTTCATTGAGAAAAACGAACCCTCGTCCCTTTCGAAATTTGTGAAGAGGTTTAAAGGAGAGGAAAAGGACATGTCTAAAATGACCTTAGAAGTCTTCAAAGAGCACAATGAGCAAATGGATCGACTTGCAGATAAAACTATCTCTAAGAGCACTGCAAAACGTTACTGGACTTGTTATAATCATGTGGAGCAATTCATAAATAAAGAATACAATGCTGATGATTATCGAATGAAGGATATCAACCACCAGTTTATTTCCAAATTTGAGTATTTTTTAAAAACCACTCGGGAATGCAACCATAATTCGGCGCTGAAATATGTGAACAATTTTAAAAAGATCATTCGCATAGCTCTTGCCAACCAATGGATAGATAGGGATCCTTTTTATAATTTCAAGGTCCATTTTGAAACGGTGGAACGGGAATACTTAAATGAAGAAGAAGTTCAAAAATTGATTGATAAGCATCTCCATTTAGATCGTTTAAAATTAGTTCGGGATATGTTCGTGTTTAGTTGTTATACCGGATTGGCCTATTCTGACGTAAAGAAACTTAGTAATGCCAATATTACAAAAGGCATTGACGGTGGTAAGTGGATTCGCATTAAACGCACCAAGACCAAATCCTTAAGCAGTATTCCACTACTTCCGGTTGCAGAACAAATTATAGACCGCTA
>JBBRGD010000199.1:0-4667 GCA_038241065.1 Flavobacteriales bacterium | reverse complement strand
TTTCAAAATTCTTTGTTTCAATCGCAAGGAATTCACAATCTGATTGCCTCAATTGAATGGTGCTAAGGTTTTCTGTTGTATTTCCGCAAATCAGAATGGTCCTAATACTGCCGCCAAACAATGCGGAATCTTTCATAATCCGCAAATGTTGATCAATTACAATTCTTACAGGATTTGGACCGTACCATAATCGGGTATTCAATTTTGGATTGTCGGCCACGGCCGTATTTGTTCCCACTAAAATGGCCTGCTCCTCGCTTCGCCATTTATGTACCAGTTGCCTTGAATATTTATTGGTGATCCAAACTGGCTCCCTTTTGGAGTCAATTTCAGCAGGAAGGGGAGCAATAAATCCATCTTCACTTTGCGCCCATTTTAAGATGATATAAGGTCTTTTATGCTGATGAAAGGTGAAAAAACGTTTGTTTAGTTCCTTGCATTCAGCTTCCATAAATCCCAGACTCACTTCACATCCAGACTCAAATAGTTTTTTAATTCCCCTTCCGGCAACCTTGGCAAAGGGATCCATTGTTCCTATCACCACTTTTTTAATGCCTCTGGCAACTATAAAATCACTGCAAGGCGGGGTTTTTCCATAATGACTGCAGGGTTCCAGACTTACATATATAGTCGCTTTTTTCAGTAGGGATTTATTTTTAACCGAATTAATCGCAATTACCTCGGCGTGAGGCTCTCCGGCTTTGCGGTGCCAGCCTTCACCAATAATTTTGTCTTTATAAACCAGCACACTGCCAACCATAGGATTTGGATAGGTGGTTCCCAGCCCGTTTTGGGCAAGTTGAATGCAGCGTTTTATATATTTTTCGTGTATCTTCACATCGCTAAAATAAGATTTATTAACAAGAATGAACAGTTTTAAAATTCGAGAAATTCAACCTAAAGATAACCAGGGAGTTGCAACGGTTATAAGAGATGTATTAGTTGAAATGGGAGTGCCCAAAATAGGTACCGCTTATGAAGACAAATGTTTGGAGGATATGTACGGTGCTTACCATCATCCCCGAATGAAATACTTTGTAGTAAAAGAAAACGGGAAACTCATTGGCTGCTCTGGAATAGCTCCTTTAACAGGAGCAGAAGAGGACATCTGCGAACTTCAAAAAATGTACTTTTTACCCGAGGCCCGGGGTAGAGGAATCGGTGCTGAAATGATGCAAACCTGTTTAGATTACGCGAAATCTGAAAATTTTAAACTCTGCTATCTGGAAACCTTGCCTTATATGGAAAACGCGCGCAAACTTTATGCCCGTTCCGGATTTCAATCTTTGGAAAAACCTATGGGGGATACCGGGCATTACAATTGTAGTATGTGGATGTTGAAAGATTTGGAATAGTATTATTAAGTAATTAGTATTGAGATATTAGTATTGAGTATTGAGAAGCTAAAATAGAGAAAAGACAAATGATTGTATGGGTGAATCTGCCCTCACGATAGCTTCTGGGAGTGGGAAATAAAAATCTTTACATATGAAATGAGCATAACGGAAACACGATACAAACACCGATGAAGATATGCGAATTACATATGACCTATAAAAAACAATAAGAATCTGCATATGAATATAATATTTCAAAACCTTCACTACTAATCAGGTAAATAAAAATAGAAAGTAAAGCAGGGATTCAAGATGTAGGATTTAAAAAAAAATATTCGTGCATTCGTGGCTAAAGGAAAAGAAACAAATACCAATTAATAGAATACAATAAAAGAATCAGTATTCAAATTCATATAATAAACCTTTGCGTTCTTTGAGGATAATCTTTACGCTTTTTGCGGTACTTGGATATTTTTGCAGAACAAAATCTAACAACCAATTTTGTTACTATCCCAATTAAAAATAAAATTTTTAAATCTTCTGAAGGACGAATATCCGGCTCAGGAAGCGAGTTCCTTTTTCAATTTGTTAATCGAATCTTATCTGGGAATGAATCGGTTGGATTTTGCGTTAAAACCCGGGAAAGAGCTTTCTTTAGAAGAAAAAGAAAAATTTGAATTTGCCATTTACAGGTTATCACAACACGAACCCATTCAATACATCATCGGGGAAACCGAATTTTTCGGATTAAAATTTAAGGTTAATAAAAATGTGCTTATCCCCCGGCAGGAAACTGAGGAATTGGTGCAATGGGTCCTGGACGATGTCGTTGAATCAAAGAGCCTCCCAAATTTAAAAATTCTCGATATTGGCACCGGTAGCGGATGTATAGCAATAAGTCTGGCTAAAAATCTTTCAAATGCAGAAATTTTCGCTTTGGATATTTCAGAAAAAGCTTTAAAAACAGCCAGAGAAAATGCCGGTTTAAATAAGGTAAACGTCAATTTTATTCAGGCTGATATTTTAAATCTGGAAGCCTTAACCGGAAAATTTGATGTTATCGTATCAAATCCGCCTTATGTAAGGGAAATGGAGAAAGTGGAAATGCATCGAAATGTACTTGATAATGAGCCAGATATGGCACTTTATGTAAAAGATACCGATCCTTTGATCTTTTACAGGAAAATTGCGAAATTAGCAAATGAAGGTCTTCAAAAAGATGGAAATCTATATTTTGAGATCAATCAATATCTGGCAAATGAGACTGAAGAAATTTTAAATGATTCCGGTTTTAAAACTGAATTAAAAAAGGATATTTTCGGAAATTACAGGATGCTTGGAGGAATTAAGAAATCAAATAATTGAATTTAAATAAGATATATTTTGATAGAGCAATTACAAGATCACAACATACACAGCATAGCCGTTTTTTGCGCCAGTAGCGATGGGGTTGATCCCAAAATTTTTAAAGAAGCTTATTTGGTTGGTGAGTTTTTCGCCAAAAATAAGATCGAACTGATCTTTGGCGGAAGCAAGCTCGGCCTGATGGGACAGGTTGCCAAAGGAGTATTGGACAATAATGGAAAAGTCACCGGCGTGATTCCCGAATTCCTTAAATCCAAGGAAGTAGTTCACACAGGTTTAACCAGTTTGATCACTACCCAAAATATGCATGAACGCAAGCTAAAAATGCACGATTTAAGCGATGGATTTATAGCTCTGCCGGGAGGTTTTGGCACAATGGAAGAACTGTTTGAAATTTTGACCTGGGGACAACTGGGGTTGCATCGTAAACCCATCGGCATATTAAACAGCAATCATTATTACGACGATTTGCTTGAGTTATTGCAAAAAATGCTTCAAAAAGGATTGCTGAAAGAATCAAATATAAATTTGTTGTTGGTGTCAGACAATATAGAAGATCTTATCCAGAAAATGCTCGAATTCAAACCTCTTCCTGTGCCTAAATGGATGAATAAGGATCAGACTTAAAAGTTTGAATATGAAAATTGAAAAACTCGAAATAGCAACCGCTGATATAGGAAAGCAATTGCATTTTTACAGAGATCTGCTCGGACTTGAGATTCGGGATCTGAAGGACCGATCTTTTGAAATTGTGATGGGATTTTCAATTTTAAAATTTCGGCAGGATACTTATTTCACTCCTTATCATATAGCCATTCATATCCCCAATAAACAGGAAAGAATTGCCTTAACCTGGTTAAAATCACGCGTATCTATTCTAAAAAATAACCTGGATGAAATCGTAGATTTTAGCGCCTGGGATGCAAAATCGGTTTATTTTTATGATGAAGACAAAAACATCATGGAATTTATCTCCCGTTTGGATTTCAACAAAGCTTTTTCGGAGGTTTTTTCTGAAAAAAGTTTTTTGGGAATTGCAGAGATCGGTTTGGCTACGAATAATATTGAGGAAAAATTTAATTTTCTCCAACAAAATTGTGACCTTGAGATTTTCGATGGAAATTTTGAAAAATTCTGTGCCATCGGTGATCATCAGGGTTTACTTATCACCATCAACAAGAAGTTAAAAGATTGGTTTCCTACCGGAGATGAAGCGTTTTCATCAGATTTCAGAATAGAATTCAGCCATAAAGGATCAAAATATGATCTTGATTTTATAAATGATTGCCTTAAATTGGCCAAAAAATAAATAATTCTGCCTGGTTTCCTAAACCTTGTGGATCTGATATATAAACCACAGTTTGAATGAATATTGAAGAAAGAATAAAACAGCTTAGAGAGGAGCTCCATCAGCATAACTATAATTATTACGTGTTGGACAAGCCCGTGATTAGTGATTATGAGTTTGATATGATGTTGAAGGAGTTACAGGAGCTGGAGAACAAACACCCGGAATTTTTGGAAGCTAATTCCCCCACACAAAGGGTTGGTGGCACCTTGACCAAAAATTTTAAAACCGTAGTTCACGATTATCCCATGTTTTCACTTGCCAATTCCTATTCAAAAGAAGAATTGGAAGATTGGGAGAAGCGCATCAAAAAGTTGGTGGATGGGAAAGTAGAATATGTTTGCGAGTTGAAATATGATGGGGCTTCAATAAGTTTGAGTTATGAAAATGGTCAATTTCAAAAAGCAGTCACTCGTGGAGATGGTGTAAAAGGCGATGATATCACGAACAATGTAAAGACAATCCCAACGATACCTTTGCACTTAAAAGGTGATTTTCCTGAAAAATTTGTTGTTAGCGGGGAAATCGTGCTTCCTTATGAAGGTTTTGTTAAAATGAATGCAGAACGGGTGGAAGCAGGGGAAGAGCCTTATTCAAATCCAAGAAATACCGCCGCC
>JBBRGD010000198.1:0-4677 GCA_038241065.1 Flavobacteriales bacterium | reverse complement strand
TCTTCACTTAAAGGAATATTATATCCTACTGAAGCATTTTGCAATCTTAAAAAATCTCCTTTTTCCAGGAACCTGGTAGAAACATCTGCGGCATTGGCAATAGATTCCCCATTGGTTAAAACGCCCCGCTCTACATTTTTACCCACCCCTATAATACCTGCTGTAAAGTAAGCGTTCGCGGTGTTGTTGTACACATATTGGCCATATTGACCATTAAAAAATGCATTGAAATCAAAGTTTTTGTATGATACACTGGTAGAAAAACCAACATTATATTTTGGCAACGCGCTTTTCCCAACAAATTTCTGTACATCCCCCTCAGGATAAATTGAAATTCCATTTTCATCAAATCCTCCAAATTCTCTCAAGTAGTAGGAGAATAATGGTCTGCCTCCAGCAAGTAATTGTGCATAAGCGTTGCTTAATCCATTTCCATTTATTGCACCGGTTTGAATTTGGCCATCAAAATTCTGTACCTCATTCTCATTGTAAGATACGTTGAAACCTGCATTCCAGTTAAGATCTTCCTGTTGAATAATATCATAGTTAAGGGAGAATTCAATCCCCTTATTAATCACTTTGGCATCTAGATTTTCAAATGCAAAAGGTTGAGGTGTTGGTTGGGCGACTTCTTTCCTTAAAAGTAAATCTGTCGTGTTTTTATGATAAATGTCTATAGTACCGTTTAAGCGGTCATTCCAAAATCCAAAATCTATACCAATGTTAGCTTGTGCAGTTTCCTCCCATTTAAGATCATTGTTCGGAAATGCAACTACATTTATTCCAGGTACGTTAATATTACCAGAATTTTGTATACTTATACCAGAGTAGCGTTCCCTAAATGTGAAATTTCCATATCCCAATCCATCCTGACTACCAGTTATACCATATCCAAGTCTAAGTTTTAAGGTAGAAAAACTTTCTCCAATAAAATCTTCCTGATCTGCTTTCCAGGCAAATGCTCCTGAAGGGAAATAACCATATTGATTATTTGGACCAAATCTTGAGGATCCATCAGCCCTTAAAGTGGCGGTAAATAAGTATTTATCGGCTATTGTATAATTAAATCTTCCAAAGAAAGATTGTAATTCATCTGTAGTATTAAAAAAGTCACCACTAACAGACTCAACCGGGATTCCTGAAGGAGTTGTTAGATTGTCGGTAGCAATTTCAGGAAATAAGCGATTTACAAACAATCCATCTTTATTAAATCCGTATTGTTGATAAGACCCAGTTATTAAACCTTCTATTGTATTTGCTGAATTTTCAAGATCTGTTGCCATCCTGTCCATATCAGATGTTCCATATCCAAAACCGAAAATTGTTTTTCCTTTTCTAAGAAAATCCTGATATGAAAAACCAATAAGTGCCTCAAAATTAGAGTTTTCAAATTCTTTTGTATAATTAAGGGTGAAATCCAACAAGCGGTTTTTTGTAAAAACTTCAGAAAAAGCACCACGTCCTTTTCCGGGAGCACCATTAGTAAAACCAGTAACCAAAGAAGAAAGAGTTTGATTTTTTCCTGAGTGAGATTGATCAAACCCAACAGTGACTTTAGCCTTCAAATTTTGAAAAATTGAATATTCTGCAGATAAATTTGCTAAATACCTGTCGGTATTATTAACCTCCTTATAATATTCCAATAATTGAGTTGGAATTAATTCTCCACCACCGGTTTCAAAATCTAACTCATTAGGCCAGGTGGGATTTGCGAAATAGGCTGCCCCAAGAAGATCTCCGGTAGACCCTGAATTATTACTAATTAGCGGCGCTAAATCGTTGATCCTTGAAATTGTACCATTAAAGTCAACTTTTAATTTCTCATCTAAAAAACGATGGGAAGCATTTAATCTTCCATTTATTTTTTCCTGATTAGAATTTTCAACTACTCCAAGTTGCTTTCCGTAACCAAATGATGCTCTTACATATCCTAAACCATAATTGTTGGAATAGGCCAAAGATTGATTGTGAGAAACAACATCCCTAAGGACAACATCTTGCCAGTCTGTATTTGAACCATAATCCAATGCTTCGGCATCTCCTCCGTATTGTGTAACTGCATCTAAAAACTCCGGACCGTTTAAAAGATCAAATCTTTCTGCCGGAGTAGAATAACTTAGGCTTGAATTAAATTCAAACGATCCACCACCACCGGCTCTTCCGCTTTTTGTTGTGATAATAACCACTCCGTTAGCTCCACGTGAACCATAAATAGCTGTCGCAGAAGCATCTTTTAAGATACTTATACTTTCAATATCATTTGGGTTCAAAAAGCTCAATGGATTTCTGGCAGAACTTGAACCAGCCCCAATATCGGCACCTCCAGCAGATGTATCATCTCCCGCCAATGGCACACCATCTACAACAAATAATGGATTATTATTTGATCTAACTGAAGCTGTACCCCTAATACGAACTTGTATCCCGGCTCCCGGTTCACCACTGGATTGTGTTATTTGTACCCCGGCAGTTTTACCTTGAATTAATTGTTCCGGCGATGAAATTACTCCCTTATTAAAGTCTTCCGAGGAAATAACAGCCACTGCTCCGGTTGCATCCTTAATAGAGGTTGTACCATAACCAATTACCACTACTTCTTCCAGGGCAGCTGCATCCTCCGTTAAAGTAACATTAATAGAAGTCCGGCCATTAACAGGAACTTCCTGGGCGACAAAACCTACAAATGAAAAGCTCAAAGTTCCATTTTCCGGCACATTATTTAAGGAATAATTACCATCAAAATCTGTAACAGTACCAATATCCGTTCCTTGTACTGCCACATTGGCTCCAGGTAAAGCGCCTGTCGCGTCGGAAACGTTTCCCGAAACCGATAATGTTTGCGCATGGAGAATTCCGGTCATCATTATAGTAAAGACGAACAGCATGCTTCTAAGAATAATTTGCTTCATAAGTTAAAGTTTAAGTGTTTATCGATGTACTACAGTAATATAGCATAACACAGTCAAATCTAAATAAAAAAAATCAAATAAAATAACATTAATTAATTAATTACGAAAACGATTTCGTTTAATCGTTTTTCAAAAAAGAAAATTAGATTAATACGTATTAACTTATGGGTTATTTGTTTCGGTAATTTTTACCCACAAGAAAGAATAAAATTTCTGTAGTATGTGAAAATTTAAAAATAAAAGCAGGGTTACTTCGGTTCATTAAAAAAACCTATGTATGACAAAAATGAAGTAATTTTTATACACACTCAGGTTATAATTTTAAAAAAAATATTATAAAACAAGGTAAATTGGCATTTTATTATAATCCCAATTTCATAAATTACAAAGACATGGCCTTGCCATTTCCAAGTTCCGCAACTGGTCCACACGCTATGTATTGCCCTGGGATAGGATCATACCACAACACATTTTCTCCAATTTGTTCGCTGGTTTTCCAAGCCCAGATTGCCATTTGCCGTACATTCCTCAAATATGACAATGAGCCGGCATCTGTATCCATTTTCAATTCCGGAATTTTATCTATAGGATCTTGGGTTTCAGTTTCCCTTTTGTCAAAAATTTCTTTCTCTTCCAGGGAAGCACTTAAATATTTGGAAATAATTTTCTCAAAATCCTTTTCCTTTCCTTTATCCTGATCCTTATCAAACTCTTCTTTAAAAGCAACGGCAAAGGCATCTGCACTTCTTTTAAAATTTTGCTGAATCTCTTCAGATGCTACCTGATCCATATAAGAGTCTATAAATTGGGCCAGATTTAAATCGTTAGCCCCTGGAGTATCAGTTTTTGGGATTATTATATTCAGTATTTGTTTAAGGGCCAAACCGTTAGAAATACTTAAAAAAGCGGGTTCCCAATTGGTTTTAGGTTCACTTTTACAACTTTGTAATAAACTTAAGGTACTTGGTCCTATTATAAGTATTCCGGCACCCATACCAAAGTTTTTTAATGCTTGTCTTCTATTCATAATTATAAAAATTAAGCTTTGGATTTTTTAAAGTTCTTAGAGGCGTGATCTGCAGCTCTTGCTGTCATTGCCATATAGGTAAGGGACGGATTTTGACAGGCAGCAGATGTCATAAAGGAACCATCGGTTACATAAACGTTGGGCACATCGTGAACCTGATTGTTTCCATTTAAAACAGAAGTTTTTGGATCCCTTCCCATTCTGGCTGTTCCCATCTCGTGGATTCCCAGTCCGGGAGCTCCTAAATTATCGTAGCCTTGAACATCCCTGAAACCTGCCTTTTCAAGCATTACAACGGCTTGTTCTACCATGTCCTTACGCATCTTCAACTCATTTTCTTTGAATTCGGCATCAAATGTTATGGTAGGGAGTCCCCAATCATCAAGTTTATCATAATCAAGGCTCATTTTATTTTCGTGATATGGAAGGGTTTCTCCAAATCCCATCAATCCCATGGTCCAACCTCCTGGTTTGGTGATCGCTTCCTTTAAATCTTTTCCATAACTGGCTTCCGCAATAGTCTCATTCCAATTATTCCTGCTTGCTCCACCCTGATATCCGTATCCGCGTATAAAATCAAGATTTTCATTCTCCGTAAGGTTCCTGAAACGTGGCAGGTAAATTCCATTAGGTTTTCTTCCTTTATAATACTTGTCCTCAAAACCATCGTATTTACCTGAAGCGCCGGCATCAAAGTGATGATCCATAACATTATGACCAAGTTCTCCGCTATCATTTCCC
>JBBRGD010000197.1:0-4690 GCA_038241065.1 Flavobacteriales bacterium | reverse complement strand
GTGATTCGTTGATTTCTTATTTCTTATTTCGAAAAATGGAAATTCAAGATTTGAGATTTTCGATCCTCAGTGTCAATGTAGTTTAGGAATGGCAACTTTGAACTTTGAACTTTGAACTTTGAACTTTGAACTTTAAACTTTCCCCTCGTCTCCCATTCCCCTAATCTCCTCTTCACTCTTTCCTCTTTCTTCGTACCTTTGAAAAAATAAATTCCTTGCTTTGATAAAAAATAAGAAAAAATGAAAATATACACCAAAACCGGTGACAAGGGAACCACTTCACTTTTTGGGGGCACCCGGGTTCCAAAGCACCACATCCGCATAGAGAGTTATGGCACTGTAGATGAACTCAATGCACATATTGGCCTGATAAAGGATCAGAAAATAGAGGTTCACACCAAAGAAATTTTAAACCGTATCCAGGACAGGTTGTTTACTATTGGAGCAACACTGGCGACAGAGCCGGAAAAGGCGACCCTAAAAAGCGGAAAGGAACGCCTCGGGATTCCTAAGATTTCTGAAGAAGATATCATGCTTTTAGAAAAGGAAATGGACCTGATGAATGATGCGCTTCCGGAGATGACCCATTTTGTGTTGCCGGGAGGACACCAATCTGTGTCATTCTGTCACATTGCCCGCTGTGTTTGCCGCCGCGCAGAACGTATGGCCACAGCACTTTATGAAATAAGCCCCTTTGATGAAATGCTTATAAAGTACCTGAACCGCCTTTCAGATTACCTGTTTGTACTGGCACGAAAATTGTCCAAAGATTTAAACGCAGAAGAAATTCAATGGATTCCCGAGAAAGGAAAATAACCACTTGCAGCTTAGCTCTAATTTAGCCATAATCTATAAAAAATTGATCTTTTAGAGTACGTTCTTAAAATTATTGATAAATAATTGATTTTTTACTTGCACATTACAACAAAAAAATTATTTTTGCAAAAATTAAAACCCGAATTATCAATGTATTGGACTTTAGAATTAGCATCCTATTTAAGTGATGCCCCCTGGCCGGCAACAAAAGACGAGTTAATTGATTATGCAATCCGTACAGGTGCTCCGCTGGAAGTAGTGGAGAACCTTCAATCTATTGAAGATGAAGGAGATTCGTATGATTCAATTGACGAAATTTGGCCTGATTATCCAACTGATGAGGATTATCTTTGGAACGAGGATGAATATTAAAAAATTACCGCGTTAAATAAAAAGGTCTCATTTATTGAGGCTTTTTTTTTGCGTATATTTGAACCATAAAAAATAAAAAAAACTATGAGTTTTTTAGATTCTGTATTTAAAGTATTTATTGGCGATAAATCTAAAAAAGACGTCAGGGAAATACAGCCTATTGTAGATAAAATCCTTGCTCTTGATAAAACTTTTGAAGCGCTTACACTGGATGAACTTCGGGAAAAAACCGTTTCTTTCAAAAAAAAGATCGCCGATGCTACCCTGGAGATGAAAGAGAAAATCGAAGCCCTGAACAAAGAGGCCGATGCTACCGATGATATCACGCGTAATGAAGATATATATGCCGAAATTGATGCCCTAAAAGAAAAAATATACGTGGTTTCTGAAGGTGTATTAAATGAAATTCTTCCCGAAGCCTTTGCCACCGTAAAAGAAACTGCAAGACGTTTTGTCAACAATAAAGAACTGAAGGTAAAAGCAACTGCTTTTGACCGTGAGATCTCTGCCGAGAAAGCCTATGTGACCCTGGAAGACGATCATGCTATTTGGAATAACTCTTGGGATGCCGCAGGAAAACCCATTACCTGGGATATGGTGCATTATGAAGTCCAGCTTATTGGAGGGGTTGCAATGCACCAAGGAAAAATTGCCGAAATGCAAACCGGGGAAGGAAAAACTCTGGTTGCTACCTTACCAATGTACCTGAATGGCCTTTCGGGAAATGGAGTACACTTGGTAACCGTAAACGATTATCTGGCAAAAAGGGACAGCGCCTGGATGGCTCCTATCTTTCAATTCCACGGTCTTAGCGTAGATTGTATAGATTATCACAAGCCAAATTCCGCCTCGAGGCGAAAAGCTTACAATGCCGACATTACTTACGGAACCAACAACGAATTTGGATTTGATTACCTGAGGGACAATATGTCCCATGCTCCTGATGATTTGGTGCAGCGCCCGCATAACTACGCTATTGTTGATGAGGTGGATTCTGTACTGGTAGATGATGCCAGAACCCCGTTGATCATTTCCGGTCCTATCCCAAAAGGCGATATCCACGAATTTGAAATTTTGAAACCTGCCATCTCAAACATTGTTGAAGTACAGCGGCAACACCTAATTAAAATTTTGGCGGAAGCTAAAAAATTAATTGCCGCAGGAAACACCAAAGAAGGCGGACTGCAATTATTGCGTGCTTTTCGGGGATTGCCAAAGAACAAGGCCCTTATCAAGTTTTTAAGTGAAGAAGGGATAAAAAACCTGCTTCAGAAAACCGAAAATCAATATATGGCAGACAACAACCGGGAAATGCCCAAGGTTGATGAAGAACTATATTTTGTAATTGAAGAGAAAAATAATCAGATAGACCTCACCGATAAAGGAATTGAATTTCTTTCCGGAAAGGATGACCCCGACTTTTTTGTGATGCCAGAAATTGGGATGGAAATCTCAAAAATTGAAAAAGAAGATCTTTCCAAGGAGGAAGAAGCACAAAAAAAAGAAGATCTTTTTAGGGACTACAGCCTTAAAAGTGAACGCATCCATACCTTAAGGCAATTGCTTAAAGCTTATACCCTGTTTGAAAAGGACACAGAATATGTGGTGATAGAGAATAAGGTAAAAATTGTTGACGAGCAAACCGGCCGTATGATGGAAGGCCGTCGTTACAGCGATGGATTACACCAGGCAATTGAAGCAAAGGAAAATGTAAAAATTGAAGATGCCACCCAAACCTTTGCTACCATTACCCTTCAAAATTATTTTAGAATGTACCGCAAACTCTCAGGGATGACGGGTACTGCAGTTACTGAAGCCGGGGAACTTTGGGAAATTTACAAACTTGATGTGGTGGAAATACCTACCAACAGACCGGTTACCAGGAAGGACAAGGAAGATTTGGTCTTTAAGACCAAACGCGAAAAATTCAAGGCAGTAATAGACCAGGTTACCGAACTATCAAACGCAGGCAGGCCGGTACTTATTGGTACAACATCTGTTGAAATTTCGGAATTGTTGAGCAAGATGCTTCACATGCGAAACGTTCAGCACAACGTACTGAACGCGAAATTGCACAAAAGAGAAGCCGATATAGTTGCTGAAGCAGGAAATTCAGGGGTAGTTACCATTGCCACCAACATGGCAGGACGTGGTACCGACATTAAACTGAGCAAGGAAGTTAAAGAAGCCGGCGGTTTGGCTATTGTTGGAACCGAACGTCACGATTCCAGACGTGTAGACAGGCAGTTACGAGGTCGTGCAGGACGTCAGGGAGATCCGGGAAGTTCACAATTTTATGTTTCCCTGGAAGATAACCTGATGCGTTTGTTCGGATCTGAACGAATTGCAAAACTGATGGACAAAATGGGATTGGAAGAAGGAGAAGTTATTCAACATTCCATGATCTCTAAATCTATTGAACGGGCTCAGAAAAAAGTGGAGGAAAACAACTTTGGGGTACGTAAGCGATTACTGGAATATGACGATGTGATGAGCGCCCAACGTGAGGTGATCTATAAACGTCGTTACCATGCATTGTTTGGGGACAGACTAAAAGTGGATATCGCCAATATGATCTATGACACTTCTGAAATTATTTCGGAAACAAATAAGCAGGCTTCCGATTACAAAAACTTTGAGTTTGAGCTTATCAGATATTTTTCTATGAATTCTCCTGTTTCGGAAGAACAATTCGGAAAAATGGATTCTTTAAATATTTCTGCCGAAGTTTACAAAGCAGCATACGAGCACTATCATAATAAAATGGAACGCAGCGCAAAATCTGCCTTTCCAATAATAAAACAGGTTTTTGAAGATCCTTCAAATAATTTTGAAAGAATTGCTGTTCCCTTTACCGATGGAACAAAAAGCCTTCAGGTGGTTACTGATCTAAAAAAAGCCTATGACACGGAAGGTAAGCAACTTACAAAAGATTTTGAAAAAAATATAACCCTTGCCATTATTGATGAATCCTGGAAAACGCATTTGCGCAAAATGGATGAATTAAAACAAAGCGTGCAACTTGCGGTTCACGAACAAAAAGACCCCTTACTGATCTATAAATTTGAAGCTTTCGAGTTGTTCAAGCTAATGTTAGATCAGGTTAACAAAGATGTGATCTCCTTCTTGTTTAAAGGAGAAATCCCTGAAGGAAATGTTTCCAATATCCGGGAAGCCCGTCAGCCTAAAAGACGGGAAAAGGTTGAAACCACTAAAGAAGAAATTCAGAATTTAGATGAGAGATCAGCCCAAAGCCGTGCTGCAGGACAAAGCACTCAAAGAAGGCCTGCAATTACGGAAACCATCGTTCGGGAACAACCAAAAATTAACCGGAACGATAGGGTGTCAATTAAAAATGTGATAAGCGGGGAAACCAAGACTATGAAATACAAACAGGCGATTCCACTCATTGAAAAAGGGGATTGGGTAATCACTGTAAATTAAGCACAAAGTGAAAAGTGAGATATTTATTATTTTTTTGAATTTTGAATTTTGAATTTTG
>JBBRGD010000196.1:0-4708 GCA_038241065.1 Flavobacteriales bacterium | reverse complement strand
TTATTTAAATCCCAATATTTCGAGGGCAAGACCCATGAAAGTGAGTTTATTCGGCAACAATTTGGGATAAAAGGCTACATTGGTCTTGAAATATCAGGAATAGGGGCAAAGTTTTTAGTATTTCTCAACAAGGAAAAAGTAGCAGTAATTATTTGTAAATTCGCCTTCCGATTTTTAAAAAGGTTATAGTAATCAATAAGCAACAATTCTTATATATGTCTTTTCCTTTTAAAATACAGTAATTAAGGCAGTTAAAAATTAACCAACTTACATGTATCTTGCTTAAAAATTAAAATTAATTTATGGCTTCAGGATTTTTTGCACTTCTAGACGACATTGCAGCGCTTATGGATGATGTTGCAGTAATGGGGAAATTGGCCGGTAAGAAAACCGCCGGAATATTGGGAGATGATCTCGCTGTTAATGCAGAAAAAGCTTCCGGATTTATGTCTTCCCGGGAAATCCCGGTAATTTGGGCCATAACAAAGGGATCCTTCCTCAATAAATTAATAATATTACCACTAGCTTTCCTGTTAAGTTGGTTGTTGCCACCGGCCATTATTGTTATATTATTACTAGGCGGACTTTATCTAGCTTATGAAGGAGCTGAAAAAGTATTTGAATTTATATTTCCTCATGCTCATAAGAAAGGAACTCCTGAACTAAGAGAAATTTCGAAAGAAGAAGCCTTAATTCTGGAAAAGGACAAAATTAAATCGGCAGTAGTAACAGATTTTATACTTTCCGTCGAAATTATAATTATAGCTCTGGGAACCGTAGCAGAAGAATCACTGCTTATTCAAATCGTGGTGGTTTCTATTATAGCTTTATTGGCAACTGTAGGTGTATATGGAATTGTTGCTTTGATCATAAGAATGGATGAGTTTGGTGCCAAACTAATCGCTCTAAACGACAGAGAGAATAGTGTATCTGATATAATAGGGAGATTCTTAGTGAATGCCCTGCCAAAGGTTATCAAAAGCCTCTCAGTTATAGGCACTATAGCGCTCCTGTTGGTTTCGGGAGGCATCTTTGTACATAACACTCATTACCTGCACGGTTTTACCGAAAATATTCCCAGCATTATAGTTGAATTTATGGCGGGGCTGATTATAGGGTTTGTTGTTTTGTTGATAGTGAAAATAATTAGTAAAATTTGGAAGAAATATTTCAAATAAAGTTGAAACAATTTCAGACAGTTTTTTTGTAAACTTTAAATATAAAAGAGAGATGTTCCCCACTGCACCAAGCACTTTTCGAGTTTTAATGGTTTCTGGGGTAGTAAAACATCGAGTAAGAAAATTTTAAGTGCAACTATAGTTTTTTTGTTGTACTGATAATGCTTTGTCCAGTAAAATAGCGAAAAATAAGGATAACGCTAAAATATTTATGGAATGCCGGAATAATAGAATATTCCGAATGCAGCCACGATTAAATTTGATTTTAAAAAAACCGTATTGTGAATCATCCAAATTGTCACTTCACAAGCCATTAATACCCATTTTTAAAGTTAAGATACGCATCATCACTCTTTAATACGACATCCTTTTACTCTACCTTTCAATTCAAATAATGAATTTCACATTTTCCCATATTGGTTTTGAGCCTGACATAGTTGAGAAATTTAAGTTGGTCAAAGTATTTGGGTTCAATAATATCATTAGCAGACTCTTGCCACAACTGAAAAAGCTGAACGGAAAAATAAAAAGTATCAACCATTTACGCACCAGCGTCATTACATATTGGTTAAAGTTGTATAATCTTCGGGAAGTCCCAATATATGGCAGGACACCCTTATGTGGGTTCTACAGAAGCTTATGAACAATCTCCAAAAAGAGATAGACCTTATTTTATTGGCTTCACATAACAGAATGTGATAACAAGTAATTATTTTTGAAAACAAAATAAACATTTATGGGCAAAGAGATTGGTATACCCGAGGAGATCATTAGCAGTAAAATTTATTTGTTAAGGGATCAAAAAGTGATGTTGGACAGGGACCTGGCAGACCTCTACCAAGTGGAAACAAAGCAACTTAAGAGGCAGGTGCGCAGGAATACAGAACGCTTCCCAGAAGATTTTATGTTTGAACTGGACAATGAGGAGTTTGATATTTTGAGGAGCCAATTTGGCACCTCAAAATGGGGTGGGACACGCTATATGCCCATGGCCTTTACCGAACAAGGCGTGGCGATGTTGTCCAGCGTGTTGAACAGTCCCACGGCCATCAAGGTCAATATCCAGATCATCCGTGTATTCACGAAAATACGTGAAGTGCTTGCCGACCACCTGAGTCTGAAATTGGAAATCGAAGAGATCAAAAAGAAATTCTCCAACAATAGCAAAAATATAGAACTGGTTTTTAACTATCTGGACGAGCTTATCGAAAAGAAAGAAAACCCGGAACCCCACAAACAAATAGGTTACAAAAAATAGCCGCGTGCTAAGCCGCACTAGCATTTGGTGGCTTCCCACTCGTGCACGGTACTTTGCTTGTTTTGCTCGAAACCTGTCATTTAATAAAACAAGGCCTCATAAAAAAGCTAAGAGCCGCTGCCAGCGCTCATGCCCCCAAAAGCCCCAAAGCTATATTTACGAAACGGATCAAAATGAGTAATCAAATTAAATAATCACCATATTTGAGCCGAATAAAAATATTAATCGGCTCATAAAATACAATTGGTAAAAGTAATACCTAGTGTTTCCATATTTTATTTCTTCTGTATCACTTTCTTCCCGAAATTTTTCTTAGTGATCATTCGCGATGCAATTTGCAGGTTTATAAGCTTATCGTCAATTAGCATTAAATTTTCAAATTTGGCAGGAATTTCCTCTTTCATTCCTTTAAATTTTTAATTGTAATTATAAAGGCAATACCCACTCCTTTTTCAGACTGAAACTCTATTTTTTCCATGCATTTTCTTATACTGCCCTGGCATTTTTAGTCTGTAAATACCAAAAGAGAGCCTGTTTAACCTATCCTTTTTCTAACCGATAATATATGATTAGGTAATTTGACTAATAAACTAACCTTTCATCGAATAAATTTCTTTTTTAAACATTTGTTGGAATTTTTATTTTAATTTAAATGTAGTTAAGGAATTAACGCAATAAATATGGATATGCTAAATAGATATGAAAAAATATATAGAAATATATTTTTGTTAATAGGTTTGCTATTAGCCATTTATTTAGTTACAAGGCTAACAACCTGAGATTATTTTAGAATAATAAAAATATCCAAGTTAATTCACAGATGGATCTCATCCCCCGGGGGTCTGCCTTTTTTTACTTCCCCAATTAATTGTTATACCTGATTTTAATGTTCAATTTTAATTTCGACCAATATGATTAATTCAGACGATTCTCAACAGGAAGGTTCCAGGGATATAAGGAACATTATCAGGATCTTTACAACTTTTTATTTCATTTTATTCGTAGGAGCTGCTCTTTTCTTCCAGGAAAAATATGAAATAATCACAGAAGCCTGGAATTTATTTTTTCGGTAATTTATTGGTCATTTATCATAATGTCAATGCCTAAATAACGCAGACCGTCTTTTATGATTCAGTTTTTTTAGACACGAACAAGCTGGCTGTAAGGCTGGCCTGCCTGCCGGTTGGCAGGTTCTCTAATTTTTTTTCATTATCTAACTTTTAAGTAAAGATCCAGACTCTAAATTAATTACAATTTCTTCTCTCCACTTCCCACTTTTTCTTACAAACATTCCAAAAACACCAATAACCAATCACCAATCAACTTTCCTCTCTCCACTCTCCACTTTATGGGTCAAAACAATCAGATAAATTCAGCAATTTTTACTTTCACATTCACTTTCAGGTTCAATTTTCTAATTTATAACCTCTAACGGTAAAATGTTTTTGTAGTTCTTTTCTTTCCCCGCGCAGGGCCTGGCCTGTTAGAAAACTTACATTCAGGGGAATAGGGGATAGTGCCCGGTTATTATTAATTTTTTTTCGTGCTTAAATGAGCGATTTTTGCTCTTGGTCGTTTAAAGCTTTCCTTTCTTCGAATAAATTAAATTTTTTTTAAAATCATTAATTATTTGTTGTTTCTTAGATTACAGTTAGTTTTAAGATTATTTGTTGTTATCCCTAAGAATTAGAATTGATCCCAAAAATTCTAATCCCATTTTAAGAATAAAGCTAATTCCCCATTCCTTTTTTATCGGTTCTTCATTGTTCTAACTATATATGTTTAATCATTAATAAGTGATGTTATGTCTAAATTTCTACATTTTTTCAAGGGGAAATTAACAAATTATTCCCTGACCTTTATTGCCCTGTTTTTTGTTGGGTTTGTCTCCGCTCAGACGGTGAGTACAGACTTAGATGATTATCCTCCGGGCGCCACCGCGATTATTACCGGAACAGGATTTCAACCCGGTGAATATGTTGAATTACACGTGCACCATGCTGATGGGGATCCAATGGGTACCGATCCTGAGCGTCCCCAACCCTGGTTTGTAACCGCAGATGCTGGAGGTAACTTTACTTCGTCCTGGTATGTGCCAACGGAAGCTGAAGGAGATGCATTGGGAGCAACATTTAACCTTGAGGCTCATGGAAACATGGGCTCTGAAGCGCAGTGGACGTTTACGGATGCAAATTTGAATTCTGTTTCTGTTACTTCTCAGGTTGGCACTTTAACATACGGAACGGCCGGGTCGGTTACATATAACGTCGAA
>JBBRGD010000195.1:0-4735 GCA_038241065.1 Flavobacteriales bacterium | reverse complement strand
CAGCGCCGATGTGGATATTTATGCGCCCTGTGCTTTAGGAGCCTCCATTAACGACGAAACCATTGGCAAGATTAAAGCTTCCATTATCGCAGGGGCAGCAAATAACCAATTGGCAGATGAAGTACGCCACGGGAAGATTCTCCAGGATAAAGGAATTGTATATGCTCCGGACTTTTTGATTAACGCCGGAGGGATCATAAATGTATATGCCGAATTGGAAGGATATGGCAAAAAAGAGATTATTCGTAAAACAGAAAATATTTACAATACTACCCTCGAGATATTGAAAATGGCCGAAAGCAGAGGGATCACATCTCACAATGCAGCCCTGAAAATCGCCCAACAGAGAATTGATGACAGAAAAATGGAAAATTTAAACTAAGGAGTTTGAAATTAATACTATTTTTGCAAGGCGAAAGAGGGTTCTTTCGTCTTGCTAATTTTTAAAAGTTCTTTTACAGCTATGTTAACCAGAAGACATATTCGCGTTAAGGTAATGCAATCGCTTTACGCATTCCATCAAAGCCAAAACAAAAATTTTAGTGCAGAAGAGAAATTCCTTCAAAAAAGCATGAAGGAAATGTACGATTTGTTTTTGCTCCTTTTAAAATTGATGATTGAGATCAGGTCCTATTCCGAAAGTTATCTGGAAAAATCACAAAAAAAGTTTTTGGCAACCCAGGAGGAGCTCGATCCAAACCTGAAGTTTGTACATAATAAGGTGATCCAAATGCTGGAAGACAATATCGACTTTCAAAATGCGTGTGAAGAGCGGGCCATTTCACATTGGAGCAGGGATAACGAATACGTGTCGATTTTATGGGCAAAAATCATGGAGAGCGATGCTTTCAATGATTCTATGGCTACCCGTACTTCAGATTTTAATGAAGATAAGGATTTTGTAATTCTTATGCTGAAGGAATTTATCGCACCCAATGAAAAGTTGTACGATTATCTTGAGGACACAAAACTGACCTGGCTGGATGATCTGCCAATTGTCAATACGGCAATTTTGAAATTTCTTAAAAAATTAAAAGAGTCTAGCCCTCAGGAATTAAAACTCCCCAAGCTTTTTAAAAGTCCGGAAGATGAAGAGTTTGGTTTAGATCTGTTTAGAAAAGTCTATGTAAATGACGAGGAATTATCAAATGAAATGCAAGGGAAAACCCCTAATTGGGATAAGGAAAGAATTGCGGAAATTGATACCATTCTTATAAAAATGGCGCTTTGCGAATTTTTGAACTTTTCTTCTATTCCAGTCAAGGTGACAATTAACGAATATTTGGAAATTGCCAAGGAATATAGCACCCCGAAAAGCAGTATATTTATAAATGGGGTTTTAGACAAGTTGTCTAAAGAATACCAGGAGGAAAATCGCTTAAATAAAATAGGCCGGGGCCTTCTGTAATTGAAAAAAATTAGTATTTTTAACTTTTAATTTAAAATTATTTATTATGAAAAAAGGAATCTTAATGTTAGCGGCCGTTGGGGCCATGCTTTTTACTTCCTGCAAAGATGACGCATCAAGCAAGGTGAAAGCCGAAAACGTGGAAACCGCAGCAGAGCGAGATGCTCAGGTTGCAAACTTCCCTGTAATGACTTTTGAAGAAGAAGAATTTGATTTCGGAAATCTGGCAAAAGGTACCCATGTAGAGCATGTGTTTAAATTTACCAATACAGGAAAAGCACCATTGGTAATTACCAATGCGAGCAGTTCTTGTGGATGTACTATACCTTCCTATCCTCAAAATGAGTCGATCGCACCTGGAGAAACAGGAGAAATGACCGTAAAATTTGATGGTTCAGGGCAAGGACAAGTCACCAAAACCGTTACCGTTACCGCTAATACCGAAAAAGGTACACAAGTTTTAAGAATCAAAGCATTTGTTGAAGCCGATACTAATCCGGCCGGATAAAAGCAATTAAACCTATTTATGGATCAAATAACGCAGTTTGCACCAATTATTTTAATGTTTGTGGTAGTGTATTTTTTTATGATACGCCCACAAATGAAAAAAGCTAAACAAGAAAAAGTCTTTGCTTCCAACTTAAAAAAAGGAGATCGCATTGTTACCAAAAGCGGAATGCACGGTAAAATTGTCGATTTTAGCGAAAAAAACAATTCAGTGGTTATAGAAACCGGCTCAGGAAAAATCACTTTTGATCGTTCTTCATTATCAATGGAAATGAGCCAAAAGTTGAATGCACCAGTCGTTTCAGAAAAGAAAACTGAAACAAAGAAAACTGAAACAAAAAAAGTTATTGAAAAGGAGTAAATAATTTTTCAACTTTTATAAGAATGCGGTTTGGAAATATTTTCGGACCGCATTTTTTTATGGGTTAGATTGATATGCAGGAGAGGAAAAAAAGTAAGAGGACGCTCAGGATTAGGTGAAAAAGGAAATCACAAGCATCATGATTCACTTCTTTTATGCAGTTTAATATCCGGAAATATGATCAAACTTGAAGGCATTTTATTACAGAAATGTGGCTAAAGTAAGGAGTAAAATTTTGCATTGATTGAGGTTTGTGATAAACTACTAAAACAAGCATTTGTTATTAAAAAATCAAGACTGACTTACGTCCAAATTATAGAACCACTTTAACGTTAAATTACTTAAATTTCACTTGTTTTTTCCTTTTGCAAAATGAATAGACGAAGTGAAAAATGAAATAGATCCACAACCAAGGGGGCATCGCTCCCGCGCTTTATATCAAGGTCATATTTTGATTTAGAAGTTCTACCTTGAAATTAATTTTGGCATTCAATGCCTTAAAAACTTTTAATATTGTATCGAATCGGGCATCGGTTAAATGGTTTTCGATTTTTGAAATTTGTGCTTTTTGGACGCCCACAAGTTCGCCCAGTTGGGCTTGGGTAAGTTTCCGCTCTTTTCTTGCTTGCTTTATGGCCTGTCCAATTAGGTCGAGCCGAAGTTCGTTTTCAAATTCGTCCCTTTCTGGTGTTCCTATTTTACCGATATATTTGTCGGTTATTTCATCCAAACTGTGCGTTTTCATTTCTTTCTTGCTCATAATTTTATTTTTTATCGTCAAAATATTTTTTCATAATCCGTTCCGCTTTTGCTATTTCATTGAACGGTGTTTTAGCCGTAGTTTTTGAAAATCCGTGCGTTGATATAACAATACTGTCGGTTTTATCGGTCTTGTCCCAGAAAGCCAAAAGTCGGTAATAGGTTTTACTTTGAAGAGTTCTAAATTCCCAGATATTCTTGTTAAGTTTTGAGAAGAGTTCCTTGTCATTTACGACCTGTGCTTTTCGCATATTGTAAATGATTTTTTTTCGTGACTTTTGGTCAAGTCCGTTCAAAAATTCATCTACCTCATCAAGTAATTTGACTCTAAATTTTTGCGTCATCCAATGAAATATTTTGATAAATATAACTGTTTCTTAATTAGGAAACAATTTTTAATTTAAAAACGGAACTTTTTTGCATTCCAATTGTCAAATTTATTGACTGATTATTAGATTGTTAGATAATTAATATTAATTAGGATTTAAGGGATCAGATGGATAGAATGCCATTAAAATGGCTTAGTAAGCCTGGATTAAGACAGAGTTGGCATCTGGCTTTACTGCTTTCTCTTGATTTTCGTTGGATATTGTCGAACATCGAACACGTCATTGATTTCAATCCGATTTTTTTTTAGATTTATCCAATAAATAATTTTGTAGTTTTTTTTGTAGAGAAGATATCGAAACTCAACTTTTCTACCTTTTAAATACTCTTCAATTTATCCTATTTCGGCTTGATTTATTAAATTAATAGGTTCGTTGTAAATTCCATCAGCAATTTTTTTTGCTGGGATATCCAGCTTTCTTAGATAATGTTTAAATATGCGATAAAGAAATTCACTTTTATTTTACAGAGCTAAATGATATTCCTAAGGAGTTTAAATTTGTCATTGTTTATTCTAAAGCTTTCTTTTTTTCCAGAAGCTACGGATCAGTATTTTTTTGGAAATATCATCTTTTAAAAATAAAAAAACCACCCATGTCAATGGATGGTCTTTCATCAGTTTTCGGTTGAGTTAGAAAGCAATCCCTAATCTTTTTTGGTGGTTATTTCTACTACGCCATCCTTGCCTTTTTTTCCATATTTTTGAATTGCCTGCTCACCTTTAAGAACATTCATTGATTCTATTTTATCAGGATCCAGTTTTTCCATTTTAGCCTTTGTCGACTCTTTTCCATCCATTATAATTAATGGATCACTATCTGCATATCCAATTACTTTCAATTGGGAATCCTTATTTTTCTTTAATGATATTAGAACAACACCATTTTCTCCTTTTTCACCATATTTTTTCGTGGCACTATCATCTTTTAGTACAGAGATCGATTCAACACTATCTGGGTTTAAATTTTGTAATACTTTTACTGAAGATTCTTTACCATCAATAATATATAGCGGAGTGTTTTTTTCTTGGGGGCCGGTACTTCTAATTTTTATTAGAGGGTTATCATTACTATCTTCATTTACTTCTATAGCTTCATTTAGGGAATTGTCTTGAGCTACAGTTTTTACATTAAATAATAAGGTAAAAGCCAGAAGAAGAGGTAAGATTAAGCTGTATTTTGCCATATTTATTTTTGGTGATTCTGTTTTGTTTAACATAACTATTCGTTTTTTGATTAATGAATTATAAAATGAGTTTCCTATTGTAATTAAAGGGTAGTGTATATTCGATTTTACCAGCAAATGTTGGTACT
>JBBRGD010000194.1:0-4739 GCA_038241065.1 Flavobacteriales bacterium | reverse complement strand
TGAAAACATTTTTGACATCTATTATTCCACTTTTTCCGATTGGAATAATATTCCCCGAAGAGGCCGTAATTTGTTTGTGAATTTGAGTTATGTGATCCTATAAAATTAAAAAGGATAACCAACTGCAAAGTTAAAGACAGGCTCATCAAAAGCAAATGTCCACCTCTCCCCTTCAGGCAGGTATGGAACCTTCATTGGTGCAGCTACATCAAGCCTAATGACGAAATTCTGGATATCAACCCTTAAGCCTACTCCTGCTCCTACCCCTAACTCACTTGAAAAATCTTTTCCGAATTTACCGCCGGGTAATGTTGGATTTTCTCTGGTTGTCCAAACATTTCCTGCATCAGCAAATACTGCTCCTTTTAAAAAGGAAACAATTGGGAACCTGTATTCTATATTTCCTTCCAACCTTATATTTCCCGATTGATCAAAATATGCTGTATTTTCTGTTGTATCCGGATCGTAACTTCCCGGGCCCAAAGATCTTATTCTAAACGCTCTTACACTGTATGGACCTCCTGAAAAATATTGTCTGCTGAAGGGCATGACATCTGAATTACCGTAAGGAATCCCAATTCCGGCAAATAACCTGGTAGCAATTTTTTGTTCTTTCCCAAAATTGAAATGATATCTGAAATCGGCATCCGCTTTTGCAAATTGCGCATATTTGAGTCCAAAGGCTGTTCGGCCTTCCTCTGCTTCTTTACTGAAGAGACTCATTGTATTTCCGGCAGTTTCGATATTAGCATTGAGATAAAACTGATGAGTCTTACCCGCATCTATCATTCCATTATATGTAAAGGAATAAGTAAGCCCTGCAATAAATTCCTGCTGAAAACTGTTGCTCAAAAATGCATTCTGTCTCAGTATAGCATCAAATTCTTCTGTGGTGTTGATTAGCTTCACGTAATTTATTGAAACAGGGTTCAATTCATGAGTAATAAATCTATTTGCATTCCAGAGATATCCAAACCTTCCTGAAACTGAGCCAATGCTATAAAGGTTGGTCCTTATAACATAGTCTCCACTCAAACTGATCTTGGTTTTAGGAATAGAATATTCAAACCAGTCGTCATTTATGGATATTGGAAATAGCAATCTTGGATATATAAGATCTGCCTGCAATCCCACCAGTGTGCTGGAAATTGTTTCCAGATCGCTCCCGGTTACCTGAACTTCATAACCAAACTTACCGGTTAGGTTCAAAATTTCACCTCCGTGGAAAAGGTTCCTGTTAGAATAGGTCAAAGCCAAATGCGGCCCAACAAAATTATTTGATTTTGTAACTCCCTGTAATTCAACGCGAACAGCTCTTTTATTTAAAGGGGATAAGAAAATATTTGCTTCTAGAATACCTAGGCTATCTCCCAGGGTTTCTACCTCATCATACTTGATATTTACAAACTTATATGCTCCTATGGAGGCTAACCTTCTACTTGTGTTTCTGGAAGCTGAGGGATCATAAAATCCCCCCTCATTGATCAATATATATGGATCCAGTCTTTTTGGTTTAAAAAATTCTTCTGCCTGGATATAATTCCTGTCTTCAAACCTCACAGTATCTTGGGCAATAGAATCATTTCCTATTACGTAGTTGGGGTAAATATTGACTTCATAAATTTTATATGGAATGATAGCTTCTCTGGGAACGTCCTTTTTCAGCCTTAGAAATAGATCAAATTTTTTATTTACGTATTGGTTGGTATCCGCTTCAAAGATTAAGAAACCGGCATTGAAATTATAATAACCGTCCTCCAATAATTTCCTTTCCAAGCGTTCGCGCTCCAGCTTTAATAAACTCAAATCGAAGCGCATTCCTTCTTCAATGGGTGATTCGGGCAGGTACTTCTCGATTTTTTTATAGATCATCAGAGTATCTCTATCCAACTTATATTTTTCCAGGATATAAGGTTCTTTTATTTTTACTTCATATTCTATGGAAGCTAATTTTTGTTCTTCATTTTCTAAAATGGCGGAGGTTGCAGTACTGTAAAAAAATCCACTGTTCTCCAACCGATTAATCAATAAATCTTCCCGAAAATTTGGGTCAACATCTGAAAGATAAACGGGTTCTTCGCCAATTTTTTTATTTAGGAATTTATTTATAAATCCTGGATTTTCCTGTTGCGCTTTATAATGAAAATATAGTTTAGGTCGCATACCAAGAAATTTACTGTTGGGTTCGGGTAGTAATAATGATTCCAGTTGTTCTACCAGTTCATCATAGTCGCTAATCTTTGCAACTGTGTCCTGAACTTTCAATTTGGCCCCGGAATAAAGTAATTTATCTTCCGGAATGAATTTTTTTACACTGCATCCCTGCAATATCAGCAGGAAAACGATTCCTGTAAAAAATTGTATGAATGGATTTTTTAGCATGAGCTTCTGATATAATTTATTCTTCATCTGTAGTAGTTTCTGCTCTAAAAAGAAGGCTGTCCCACAATTCCTGAAACTTATTAAATTCTTTGGTAAAGATTAGGGCGATCCCGCTCACAATAAGCTGACCATCAATTACATTTTCAAATTCATTTCTTCGGAAAAATTGTATCCTGAACCTTCCATCTTCGGTTAACAGGTAGGCAATACTCACATTTCCTATCAACGGGGTTCCCTCTCCTTGCACAGGACTGCTTCCCTGGATGTCCACATCACTACCCACCCTTACTACAAGCCTATCATCAAGAAGCTTCTTTTGAGCAGCAACATTTAGTTGTGTTCTTTCCGTAGGACTTGCCCCCTGATAATCGGTAAAACTGTCAACACCAAAATCCAGTTCTACTCCTGTGTCACCTAATATTTTATCAGCAAAAACATTTAATTGATCGGAAATAGCATCATTTATATTGTCCCTAGCAATGCTTGCAGTACCACCTCCTGAACCGTCTGAAATTGATTCCGGGAAAAACCGGTTTAGCACCAAAAGAGAAAAAACCTGCTTGTTAAGCTCCTGTTCCTGGCTGTTAAGCTGCTGAATCCTTCCGTAAACCGCACCGCCAATTGCTCCTTGTTCACTCTCAGGCATATCCAGGTTAAAGGCAATTTTGGGTTGCATTAATTCCCCGTCAATGTTCAAATAAACAAGGAAAGGGAGTTCCTGCCTGAATTTTCCCTGAACCGAAGAATCCGCACCCGCAGTTTGAGCGGCCATTAGGGAAGAAGCAGAAGTCTCCACATTATAAACTGCCCGTAAATCAAGATCTGCATCAAAAATATCACCTGACCAGGTAACCTTACTTCCATCAACTAAATTAAACTTTCTCTTTACAAGGCCGTATAGGCTCATTTCATAGAAACCGTCATTAATTTCATAGATTCCGGTAAGAGTAGTTCTCCCGTTTGGATAAACATTGAAATTTAACTCCCCTTCACCCTGGACCTGAAATTTGTCCCCGGTTTCTTCATCCAAAACAATGCTTAGCAATGCCCCTTCACTAATATTTAGCAGCGCACTTATATCATAACCGGAGATATTGACAGTTTCTTGCACAGTGTTTTTGGTTAAAATCGCATCAGGATTCTCTCGGTTTACAAAAATTACGACGCCATCCCTTTCCTGCAGCATTAATTCATCTTCAGGAATTATGTAAGTTACATTGGTTGTAGGGTCTATATCCAGTTTTAAATCCAGTACCGGAATATTTAAATTTCCTGTTAAGGATGCAGTAGCATCTAAAACTGCAGTTCCATAAAATAATTCATTGTCTTCGGCTGTTGAATTAAGCACCTGAAAATTCTGAGCTTCAAACTTAAGATCAAAAGAAGGATTTATAAAACTTTCGGTCAAAACACTTCCGTCTACAACAAAAGAGTTGCCGTTAACATCATCTACAGTGAAAGAATCAAAATAAACACCCTCATTGTTTAGTGTTAGGGTTTCATTGTTGATTTTAAAAGGAGCGTCTAGAGTAGCTACTGTAAAAGCTGCATTATCAAAAGTAAACGAGCCTTCATAATCCGGTTCAGCCAATGATCCCGTTACATCCATTTTTCCGGAAATACTACCATCTCCATGGGTTATAGCTTCATCTGTAAATCCTTCCAGGGCTTCCATTTTCAGCTCATTCAGGATTAGATTTAAGTCTATTTTAGCAGCACCTTCATCTGCAACATAACTTCCGGTTAATTCCAGATTGGCTGCTCCACCTTGGAGTCCCATAACAACATCATAGGTTTGCCGGCCGTCTGCTTCAGCTTCCAAACTAAGAGTTCCTAAGGGCACTCCCTTTACAATGAATTCCCTAATTTGAAGATCTGCAAGTAAACCATTGTTTATAAAAGGTTCTTCAATAATAAAATTTCCATTCAAATTCCCCATTGCCAAAGTATCTTCGGGATTGAGATAATTAAGCAGGGTTGCAAGTTCAAAATTCTGGAATTGTATTCCAACATGCTCCTTTTCAACATCAACAATTTTATCACTTATTTCAATTAATTGATTATTTCTGCTCAGCCGGAAATCATTGAATGTAGCATATTTATCTTTAAAGAAAGCTTCATTGGTAGCGGGAATATTCCATTCCTTATAATTTAATATAAGATCCTTAGGGAACAGATGAACTTTAAATGTATCATCTTCCTTGGAAATTTCAGAAGCTACATGAACCAAAACTTTATCGTCATGAAAAGAGGTGAAATTCAGGTACAAATTTTGATTTTCTATAGAGCCATCTATTACAGTTTCCTTAATGGCAAGAGGTCCTGCATTTAATTCCTGAAATCCTAATCCGAAAACA
>JBBRGD010000193.1:0-4746 GCA_038241065.1 Flavobacteriales bacterium | reverse complement strand
TGGTATTTAACCGATTGGACTCAAACTACCAATACCATAGATTACGGGATAAAAGAAGTTGCTGAAAAAGGCGCAAAAACAAATATAACCCTGGAAAGAATCGGATTAATGCCAATGCCATTAGATCTAAAAGTGGTTTATACCGATGGTACAGAGGACCTTATTTACATTCCATTACAAATGATGCGATGGGAGAAACCGGCTGAAGAAACTTCTTCCAGAACCATGGCTAAAGATTGGGCCTGGGCATATCCAACTTATAATCTAACCCTAAATAGACCCAAAGCTGAGATTAGTAAAATTGTAATAGATGAGTCTGATTTAATGGCAGATATCAATCGTGAAAACAATGTTTATAATCAAATAGAAAAGTTACATTAAAACTGATAATTTGAAGCATTATATATGATTCAGCAAAAAGAAAGATCCGTTTTAGGAAATCCCGAAGCGGATTTTTTTAATTTAGCTGTTTTTAATTCTTTAAGGATGAATGAAAAGTTTCCTTCTTCAGAAAAACTGAAAGGCAAAATATTAATAGACCGCTTGTTTTCAGAAGGAAAATCCATCAAAAATTTCCCTCTGAAACTCGTTTATATCCCAATTCACAAAACTTCGATCACAACTAATAAAACTGGGGTTTCGGTTCCAAAAAGAAATTTTAAAAAAGCTGTTGATCGCAATCACTTAAAACGTTTGATGCGGGAAGCTTTCAGAAAAAATAAGTATATTGTAGACAGCAACTTACAAAAAAAGTATGCGTTTATGTTTATATATACCTCGAACAAAAAATTTGATTATCATCAAATTACCGCGAGTTTAATTCATATTTTGAATAAATTAATAGAAAGGGAATCTTCTCATGAAAACTCCAATAATTAAACGAATTTCAATTGTTATATTGGCCTTAGGCTTGCTTATAGGCACCTCAGCATTTAAATCTGATTTTTTTGAAATTGCGAAACAAATAGAAATATTCACTACGCTGTTTAAGGAACTCAACATGAACTATGTTGATGAAACCAATCCCGCAGAGCTTATGGATACGGCTATTAAGGCCATGCTTGCCGATTTGGATCCATATACCAATTATTGGAACGAACAGGATGTGGAAGCGGCCAGAATGAATACCGCCGGAGAATACCAGGGAATAGGCGCCCTTGTTAATATCCGGGACAACAAATTTACCATCCTGGAAACATATAAGGGATTTCCTGCGGACAAAGCTGGTTTAAAGCCCGGAGATGAAATTATTAAAATTGGGGAAATACTTGTGGCCGATTTTACAGAAGATGCGGGAGAACTGCTTAACGGCGCTCCAAATTCAGAAATAACCATCACCTACCTGCGACAGGGGAAAACCCAAACTACCACGATTATAAGGGGTACAGTAGCTCTTAAGGCTGTTCCTTTTTATAAACTCCTGGAAGACAACACAGGTTATATAGTGCTTTCCCGTTTCAATGAAAATGCATCTAAGGAAACCGTAAGTGCGCTAAAGGAATTGGAAAGCCAGGGAGCCGATAAGATAATTTTAGATTTACGGGAAAATCCCGGTGGATTATTGAGTGAAGCCATTCTTGTGAGCAATATATTCTTAAATAAAGGTCAGTTGATCACCTCTACAAAATCGGTGATAGAAAAATACAATCAAAAATATTTTACCCCTAAAGAACCAATTAACACGACAATTCCCTTGGTTGTACTTATGAATGGGCATAGTGCGTCCGCCAGTGAAATAGTAGCTGGTGCAATTCAGGATCTGGATCGTGGCGTTGTAGTTGGCGCCAGAAGCTTTGGAAAAGGTTTAGTTCAGCGCCCAAAAGAATTGGCTTACGGCACCCAATTAAAACTGACAATTTCGCGCTATTATACTCCAAGTGGACGCTGTATTCAGGCGCTTAATTACCGGGAACGTGATAAGGCGGGAAATGCCATTCGGACAAAAACTGAAAATTACAAAGAATTTAAAACCAGAAACGGACGCAGTGTTTTTGATGGGGGTGGAATTTTGCCCGATGTGGGTTTGAAAACTTCAGAAACCAGCACTACAACCAATGCCTTGCTAGCCGGAAATGCTATCTTTAACTTTGCAACTGAATATTATTATTCTCACAAAGTAGAAAATCTGGAAAATTTTGAGTTTACGGATAAAGATTTCAACGATTTTAAAAATTTTCTCAATAAAACAGATTTTAACTATCAAACACTTACGGAAATAGAACTTAATGAAGCCATGGAAACCGCTAAAATGGAAGGTTTTGAAGGAAATATTATTCAGAATTATCAAACCATCCTGAATGAAATTGAAGCTGCCAAAAAAGAAGCGGTGGAAGAGAAAAAATCTGAAATTTCCAGCTTGTTGACAGATGAGATAGTTAAAAGATATTTTTACAGGGAAGGCTTATATCAACATTATGTGCTGCAAAATCCCGAAATTTTAAAGGCCAGGGAAATCCTTAATAACAAGCAGCGTTATGCTGAAATTTTGAAGTAATTAGCCTTTTATCATCGCAATATGCGGAATTCCATCTTCCAAGTATCCTTCACCTATTTGTTGAAATCCGTGGGATTCATAGAATTTTGTTAAATATTTTTGTGCGGAAATTTTGATCCTGTTAGTTTTAAATCTGCTTTCTATTACATCTATGGAAGCTTTTAAAAGCTCGTGTCCATAACTTAATTTGCGTTCATTTTTCTTTACCGTCACCCTTCCTATAGAGGCTTCCTCAAAATAGTTTTCTTTATTAAAACAGCGGGTATAAGCAATAAGATTGTTATTTTTAAAACCCAAAACATGAAGTGCTTTCTGATCTTTCCCATCTATATCCTGGTAAACACAATCCTGTTCCACCACAAATACTTCGGAGCGCAATTGTAAAACCTGATATAATTCATCCAAACTAAACTCATTAAAAGTTTTTATTTTGATTTCCATACTTTTGATTATAGTATAAAATTAATCCTGTACAATCAGGTCTTTACAATCGCATTTTCCAAATTCCGGTTGAATATTCACGTGATTAATACCAAATTCGTCATGGACCAATTCTTTTATCTGATCTATTATTATATCAAATTGGGAGAGTGAAATATCGTTGTTAAAATCTATATGTGCTTCCAGATGTGTTTCTTCTTCATTAAGTTGCCACACATGAAGGTGATGCACATTGTCAATTTCAGAAAGTTCGGATATTTTCCTGGCGATATCATCCAAAGCAACATTTGTGGGTGTGAAAAGCATAAGAACCCGGGTTGAAGATTTTAATAAATCAAATCCCACCACAATTAAATAGACCGCAATTGCAAAAGTGAGCAGGCTGTCTACCCAAAAAACCTGGTAGTATTTCATTAAAAGGCCGCCTACTAATACAGCCACAGATGCCATCATATCTGTAAACAAATGCAAATAAGCAGACCGCATATTCATATTTGCCTTGCTGTCTTTTTTTAATAATAAAACGCTAAATCCATTCCCTAATATTGCCACTAAAGAAAGCCAGATCACCAGATTTGAATTTATTTCCTGGGGATTTTGAAAACGTTTTACAGCTTCAATTATCAATAAAATTCCAATGACGATAAGTGCTGATGAATTTACAAAAGCAGCAATAATCTCAGCTCGCTTATAACCAAAGGTCCTGTTTAATGACGCATCCTTTTTAACCAGGATATTTGCCACATAACTTACAATAAGGGAAATAACATCACTAAAATTGTGCAACGCATCAGAAAGCAGTGCTAAACTTCCACTTAGAAAACCCCCTATTACTTGTGCAAGGGTAATTCCAATATTTAAAATAATTGAAATTAAAAGGTTTTTTCCCCTAACCGGAGCGGAATGATGGTGGTGGTTATGTCCCATTTTATTTAGTAAAAGCAATTTTTTCAACCCTGTTTTGATGACGACCACCTTCAAATTCGGTTTCCAAAAAAGTATCTACCATATCAATTGCCTGTGCCTGTGAAACATATCTTGCAGGTATACTTAAAATATTAGCATTGTTGTGCTGTCTTGCCAACTTCGCTATTTCTTTAGTCCAGCATAAAGCGGCCCGCACTCCCTGATGTTTGTTAGCCGTCATAGAAGCACCATTTCCACTACCGCAAATAATGATTCCAAAATCTACCTTATGCTCTTCCATATCAGAGGCAACAGGATGTATAAAATCGGGGTAATCTACACTTTCTTCAGAATCTGTTCCATAGTTGATCACTTTTATTCCTTTGCTTTCCAAAAAGGCACTTACAGCGTATTTGTATTGAGTTCCGGCATGATCATTTCCAATTGCAATTATCATAACTTTAGTTTTTAAGTTGAAACAAAGATAAAAAATGGGTTGTTAACAAGAATAATTAGCTTGGTTAATTAATAATTATATTCCGTTTATTTTAAGGTAGTTATAATTCACCCTTAATTGTGAATAACCTTTTATGACTTTCTAACAACCTAATTTGGAAAATATAAATAAAATTTCAATTAATTATTTTAAATGAATTAATCAAATTATAAGTACTGAACTTTTATAAAACTTATCATTAATAAAAAGTGGATTGTGAACATCTCAAAGTTATAAAAATTCAAACATTTGAATTAATATTATTCTATCAACAACTGTTAATAGAATCTTAAATTAAGGTCAAAATCAGTAGTTTAAGAATTTATAGTTTTGTTAACAACTGCATTTCATTTGTTGGCAATGAAAAAAGCAATTTATATTCAGAAAACTTATGCTACAAGTTAACAGA
>JBBRGD010000192.1:0-4756 GCA_038241065.1 Flavobacteriales bacterium | reverse complement strand
GTTACTATAAATACCTCTAAAACTATTTTTTGAAGTTCCTTGATTGAAGTTAATAAGTCCTTTTGTCAATCCAAAAGATCCAATTGAGAGCTCACTATTTATATTTGTTTGGTTTAAATAAGCGTTTTGTGGCGTTAAATGAATAATGCCTCCAAGGCCAGCACCATAAACACTAGAAGCTCCTTTAACAATTTCGATCCTAGAAATAGATGTTAGTTCAAAATCTTCAATATTTGTTTCTCCGCTACCATTTGTAAGGGGAATATCTTTAAAATAGGCCCTTATTTTTGCAGTTCCATAAAGGTTTCTGGCACCAACACCTCTTATGGTAATTCTATTGGTATTAAGTGCCCCGCTTTGCATAAAAACTCCCGGTGTTAGGTTTAATGTAGGCGCTATATTAGTATGGTTTGTTCTATTTATTTCAGCTGTTGAAATGATATTTATAGTAGCGACTGACTTTTTTAATCTTTTAGGCAATTGATTGGCACTGACAATAACTTCGTTCAGTTCAGAAATATCAATGTTTAGTTGAACGATCTGATATTTGTTTTTAATTTCTATTTCTACAGTTGAATATCCTTCTTTTTTAAATAAGTAAAAACCAGATTTTAGGACTTCAAAAGTACCTTGAGGTTTAGAAACAAATACTTGGTTATCCGTTAAACTTATAATATCTACATTGGATAATGCAGCACCACTTTCTAAATCTACAACCTTGCCTTTAAATATTTCTTGAGATGTAATAGTATGGGTACAAAGAATTAATAAAAAAAATATGTTTCTCATAATAAATTAAGGTTCTTACTAAAAGTTTTTCAGCTTAAAACAGGCCATAAAACTATTATTAAAAATCCGATTTTTCCTTGTTAATTGTTTTGCAACTGAATATAAAGATCATCATTATAATACTTAAAATTAATTTCATTCTTTGGTTCCGGGAGTTTCTGATTCAATTAATCTCACAATTCCTTTTCCTTCAACAGCTGCATAAATAAATCCATCTGGGCCCTGTTTTACATCCCGCAATCTTCCGATATCTTTTAACAACTTTTCCCTTTTAATAACCTCTTTTCCATCCAAAACAAGATGTTCTAAATACTGGAATTTCAGGGAACCAACCAATAGATTGCCTTTGAGATGCGGATACTTATCTGAGGTGACATATACCATTCCGCTGGTGGCAATTGAAGGCACCCAAAAATAAATGGGATCTTCCATACCCGGCCTGGAACTTTCGTCTGAGATTGGGAGCCCTGAGTAATCTATTCCGTGGGTTACGACTGGCCATCCATAATTGGCGCCTTTTTTTATGACATTAATTTCATCCCCTCCCATTGGGCCGTGTTCATTTACCCAGATCTCCCCGGTTTCAGGATGTAAGATCATCCCTTGCGGATTCCGGTGTCCATAACTGTATATGGCCTCTTTGGCATTAGGGTTACCCACAAAAGGATTGTCGGAAGGAATGCTGCCGTCATCATTTAACCTGTAAATTTTTCCCCCATCGCGGGTAATATCCTGTGGGTTTATATCTTTTTCTCCGCGTTCTCCAATGGAAAAATATAAATAACCATTGTTGTCAAAAGCTATTCTGGAACCAAAATGCTGACCCTTTGTGGTGTTTGGAGTTGCCTTGTACAACACCTTCTGATCTGTTCACCGGGTGCCGCTGAGTTTGGCTCTCATCAAGGCGGTATGGCCTCCTTCACCTTCCCCTTCAGAAGAGGAATAGGTAAGGTAGATCCATCCGTTTTGCCCATAATTGGGATGCAATGCAATATCGAGCAAACCGCCCTGACCCTGGTAATATACTTCAGGCACGCCTGTGATCAATTGTTTTTGGCCATCTTTAAAATGAATAAGCTCCCCGCTTTTTTCGGTAATGAGCATGCTCCCGTCCGGTAAAAAGACCATCCCCCAGGGAGTTTGCATTTCGCCAACCACAATTTCATAATCAAATATGGTTGCGGGATCTTTGATAGTTGTATCCTTTTGAGCACAGGCGATAAATGAAAATGCCGATACACTTATGAATAGGATTAAGGTGGATTTCATATGTTTGTTTTTTATTATTTTTATGAGGTTCTCACAAAAAATCTAAAGGAATATCCTTTTTTATATTGCTGTTATTGGCGACTTTTTAATAGAGAACATTTCATTAAATAAATTTAGGGCATAAGTTAAAAAAATTGAAGATTAAGTTTGTGAAACTTGTGTTAATGTGGAATTTTAAATAAATTAAATTAATTCAATAGTTTGTAGGAGGACTGAAAGGAATTACTATATTTGCAGCCCGATATATTTTTATTGGAATTTGACTTATTGTTTTTTAACAGCCTAAGCTGTTTATTCGGGGTGTAGCGTAGCTCGGTTATCTCGTCCCGCCACAGGCGGGAAGGCCACAATTTATTTGATGCGCTATTGAATTGACAAATATGAATGTTTACATTCTTTTTAGTGAATTGCATTCAAAATATTATGTAGGTCAAACTACTGATATTATAGAAAGGTTTAAAAGACACAATCAGGGGAGAGTAAAATCTACGAAATTTGGAATTCCCTGGAGATTGGTTTTACAGATAGCTGTTTCGGATAGAACTGAAGCTCTGAAATTAGAGAGAAAGATCAAGAAACGAGGAGCAAAAAGATTTATTGATGACCAATTCGGGGTGTAGCGTAGCTCGGTTATCGCGCCTGCTTTGGGAGCAGGAGGCCGCAGGTTCGAATCCTGCCACCCCGACGAAATGGGTATTAAACCACAACAAAACACTGTTAATCATCTGATTTTCAGTGTTTTTTGTATTTAGTGATGTCAAACAATATCATTATAAGTCTGGTGAATCATTTTATTACCGATAATTACGTAACTTCACAAGGCATTTAATTTGATTTGACTTTCGTCTTTGCAAACTGATTGTTTCATTAAAGACACTTGAAATGCCTAATAACACTACCTTTTCAGTATTATTCTTTGTTAGTAAACACCATGATGAGACAAAGAAAATATTTAATTATGCACGAGTTACGTGGATGGAAAACGTTTTAAACAAAAAATATTTCAGGGATTGTCTTAATAAAAAAATTCCCAGTTCTGGGTATTTTTTTATTTCATTTTGAGATATAAATTAGTTAATTAATTTCACAACATCATGAATAGGAAAACTCCTATTTTTATTGCGGAAAATTATATTCCGTTATTTGTACTTCTTCAGGTTCCCTATTATCGATATTCGTAGAACAGCTATTAAAAATACAAATCAATGCTAAAGTTCAAGGAATAAAGGATTTTTCAGTATGTTAAGTTTAAAATAGTTGTTATTAATAATAAAAGATCAGGGCAAAAGCAATTGTTAAAAAGAGATGTACCTCAATCAAGATTTTGTTTGATTGAGGACATTATCCATCACCACCAATTCAAAAAGAAAATCCAAACCCTATATTGAATATAAGTCCTGAAAATAGCGCTGATTGGGGAACGGGGGAATCCTCAGAATCAAATTCTAGTTTTTGCATTTCTGTGGAGCCATCGTTAAAAACCACCTTCCTGTCAATAGATTTAGGAAATTTGCTAAGAGAGTATCCTCCCTCGATGCGAGAATAAAATAACCCTCCCCATTTAAGTCCTAACTTTAAGTTTACCGCATTATGGGAAAAATCATAAAATCCTGTTCCTGTTTTATTTTCGTCTGTATCTGAAGTTATTTCCTGTTCTGAACCTTCAAATTTTAAATTCCCATAACTAAGCCCGGTATATAAACCTTTACCAGGTTTAAAAATATAGTAGTTAACACCCCCTCCGAGATATGAAAATTTAAGATCTGGTAAACTTTCACCTTCCCCAGTTGGAAACCACGAACTCTTTCTGGAGGAGTAATCAACATTGGCTGCAATTTTATTTTTTAAAATAGGGGTTACATACTCAAGATTGCCGCCTACCAAATTGGGAAATCCTATTTTAGCACCAATTCTAATTGGCCTGACTTTAATTCTTTGATTTTCTTTAGTAGTTTCCATCTTTTCTACTAAGATTGAATCTTGAGCAATGACTATGTTTGATACCATAAGCATTATTGCTACCGGTAAAAATTTTAGTAATGTTTTCATCTTTAAAATTTTTAATTGGTTAATAATTTGAAATTGGTTTATATATAAAGGCAGAGTTAATAAATAGTAGTATTTCGTACATTTACTAGGTGTATAAATCTCGTTTTTCATAATCTCGAATTTGATTTATATTTATTAGAATGGTTCATTTTTTAAAACAAATAACTAATTTTTACAAAGTGGGAGGATTAAATTTTAAAGGGAGGTAGATATTTATTGAGATTAAAAGTAAATGAGATAATTGCTCCCTGCAATACCCAAAAACAGGTATATTTTACCACACCAAATTCATAAGTTTTTGGCCTTGTTTTTTATGCATGAATACTTTGGAAGAAGTTCCTTTTGGAAAAACATTCTCTAGAAGCATTGTTTCCGCATTATCATCTATGGGATTTTCACAACTAAAAATAGTGATGCTCAACGTTGAAAGATTGCAAATTTTACAAAAAGAATCTCGAAAAATTTATTGGGCTAGGAAAAAGGGAAAAAGAGATTTTAAAGCTCGATTCCCAAGGCAAAAGCTCACCGGAGATAGCCGAAGAATGCTTTATTTCAGTAGGGACTGTTAATACCCATCGGAAGGTGATCAAACAAAAGTTAAATATTAAGAATAATTACGAATTCACTGAATATGCCCAAGCATTTGATT
>JBBRGD010000191.1:0-4756 GCA_038241065.1 Flavobacteriales bacterium | reverse complement strand
TTTTACAGTGACATTCCCCTGGTAATTATCTCGGCGGACCGACCAATTGAACGAATTGATATTGGTGACGGACAAACTATCCGACAGAAAGATGTATTTGAGAATCATATTTTATATTCTGCCAATTTATATTCAGAAGTGCTAGACGAAACCGATTCATCAAATAAAAACATTCGTAAAAAACAGGTAGAGTCTCAAAAACACAACGAGCGGGAAATTAATCTCGCTTTAAATAAAGCTTTGGAACAGAAAGGGCCGGTGCATATTAATGTTCCTTTTTACGAACCTTTATATGAAATTACAGAGACGAATTTGGTAAATCCGCTGCAAATTTTACCTGATATCAGGGAGCGGGTTTACACAGAAAATGAATTGAAGGCTTATGCCAAGCTCTGGAACCACTCCAAGCGAAAGATGATCATTGTGGGAGTTGCCCAACCTAATGCTGTAGAACAAGCGTTTCTGGATGCTTTGGCCAAAGACGATTCTGTTTTGGTACTTACCGAAACCACTTCAAATTTGCATCATCCGGAATTCTTCCCCCAAATAGATACGTTGATAGGTCCAATAGAAAAAGTTGCTAATCCTAAGGAACAATTTAAACTTTTACAGCCGGACATTTTGCTCACTTTTGGAGGGATGATCGTTTCAAAAAAAATAAAATCCTTTTTAAGGGATTATCAGCCAAAACAGCATTGGCATATAGATCCCAAAAAGGCTTACAACACTTTTTTTTGTTTGAACAAGCATTTTGAAACTTCACCTAATTCTTTTTTCAAGGTTTTTATGCCACTTTTAAAACCGACAAATAGCGATTATGGGGTTCATTGGAAAAATATCAGGGAAAAACTGGAAGCGCGTCACGAATTGTATGTAGATGAAATCCCGTATTCAGATTTTAAAGTCATGCAGGCCATTGTCCCGGCCGTGCCTAAAAACTACAATGTGCAGTTGGGAAATAGTTCTACCGTAAGATATGCTCAGCTTTTTAACTGGGATGCTTCCCAGAAAATATACTGCAATCGTGGCACCAGCGGGATAGATGGCAGTGTATCTACTGCGGTAGGAGCTGCCGTAATAAACCGGGAACCAACCTTGCTTATTTGTGGTGATCTGAGCCTTTTTTATGACAGCAACGGGCTTTGGAACAATTATATTCCTTCAAATTTCAGGATAATCGTGCTCAATAATGAAGGAGGAGGAATTTTTAGGATCTTACCGGGAAATAAGAATACTGAGAATTTTGATACTTATTTTGAAACCATACATCAGTTGAATGCAAAACCATTATGTGAGATGCATAGTTTTGAATATTCTTCGGCAAAAACTTCAAAAGAGTTGTCTGAAGTATTAAAAGGGTTTTTTCAGACTTCTGAAAAACCAAAATTATTGGAAATATTTACTCCCCGAAAAATAAATGATAAGGTGCTGTTGGAATACTTTAATTATATGAAATCTTAAGATTTTAATTTTCATATTTATTTTCATCTTTTTTTTAAATTTAAATGGAACCTTAAAAAAAGAGGAATTGCTCGTTCAGAAAGACAAACTAAACGATTAAACGAATATTGATGTGTAATTGTTTAACTGTTCAACTATTGAATTGTGGTGTATCGTTATAACGAGGATCAAAACGACGCAGTTATTCCATAGTAATAAAAAGATTGCTTCATTTCATTCACAATGATGAGCTAATTAAACAAATCAACGAATAAACAAATCAACATTAAAAAATGGCTCGTGAACAATGATAAAAATTCCCCATGGTATGTCATTCTGAACGCAGTGAAGAATCCCGCGTATTGATTGGGCAATTCATAAATCAAATCCAATAATATTTACAATACTCCGAACCCGCACTCCCGGTAGGGATTCTTCCTCGCCCAAAAGCTCGTTCAGAATGACAAAAAAAGGGAATTGCTCGTGAACAATGACAAAAACTCCCCGGGTATGTCATTCTGATCGCATTGAAGAATCCCGCACGGATCAATTTAATTGAAATCCTAAATAAAAAAGTTTAAGAAAATCCATTTTTCAGGGATGAGAAGTGGATTTTTTGATTTCTATAAAAACCGGTTAAATAAAAGTATCTTTGCATTTTAAAATAAAGCTATGCTTGGAATTGGTGAATACCACATATTAACTATAGATCGCGATACCGAACCCGGATTGTTTTTACGAAACGAAGAAGGTGACGAGGTTTTGTTGCCGAATAAATACAAACCTGAAACTTTTAGTTTAGAAGATGAAATAGAGGTTTTTGTATATCTGGATCATCAGGAACGGCCTGTAGCCACTACCTTAAAACCCTATGTTAAATTAGATGAATTCGCATATCTCAAGTGTGTTGAGCTTTCTGATATTGGCGCATTTTTAGATTGGGGACTGGAGAAACACCTTTTTGTACCTTACAGGGAAATGGCTTCCAAGATGCGCAATGGCAGCTGGTATCTTATTTTCTGTTATTTGGATGAGGAAAGCGGAAGGCTGGTTGGTTCCAGCAAAACCAATGCTTTTCTGGACAATAGCGATATTACGGTGGAACCTTTTCAGGAAGTAGATATAATTGTAGCGAATCCTACAGATCTGGGAATGAATGTAATTGTAAATGAAATTCATCAGGGATTAATCTTTAACGACGATATTTTTCAGGATCTGCAACCCGGTGACAGATTAAAGGCTTGGGTTAAGAAAACCCGTCCGGATGGGAAAATTGACATTACCCTGCAACGTCCCGGTTATAGAAGTATTGAGCCGAATGCCCAGGATATCCTGAATGAAATTGAATTGAAGGGAGGTTGTTTAAAGCTTACCGATAAATCTTCCCCACAGGAAGTTCAGAGAGTGCTTCAAATGAGCAAGAAAAGCTTTAAAAAGGCTATTGGAACCTTATATAAACAACGCCTGATAGCTATTAAAGAGGACGGAATTTATTTAAAAAAGGATTAGTTGTAGTAATTGCTTTGCCTGTAAAAAGGCGAATAACTTCTAAGGTAAGAAGAGCCGGTGGTTTCTGAAGCATCTTTATAAACCGAATTCCTGGTGCCTCTTGAAGGAAATTCAGGACTAAAAGTTTGGTTGTAAAACCTTGGCGAGGCATTAATGTTGTTATTTCGGGAAATAGAAAAAGTCTCTCTCTCTTTGGGTACATATACCGGCGGTGCGAGTTCTACCGTTCGCGATCTCTTTCGCTCCTCCATGGCCATCATCTCATAAATATTCACCTCCCTGCGATCAACTTCCTTATCAAAATTTACTGTCCTTATCCGGAATTTTCCTGTATTTGGTATTTCTGCAGCCAGGTTGGTCAGGGAAGGTGTTATCTCAACACGTTTGATTATAAATTCAGAAGATGACCGGACAACGGTAGGAATTTCCTGTGCGGTTCCCAAATAGGAGGAAAGTATAAAAATGAATAAAAGTCCTATTTTTTTCATTTGCGCGGTTTTTTCAAATATATCAAGAATTGTGCAATTATTGGACTCTAATCAAATTTATTGGAGTTTCTTCCGGCAGCGAAATTATTGAAATCGATTTAATCTGTAATAAAAATCCTATTTTTACAAAAAACAAAGCAGATGGATAAAATCGATTGGAAAACCGCGAAGGAATATGAAGATATCACTTATAAGAAAGCCGATGGAGTAGCGAGAATTGCATTTAACAGACCAGATGTGCGCAATGCTTTCAGACCTAAAACTACCAGTGAATTATTCGATGCCTTTTACGATGCACAGGAAGATACTTCAATAGGCGTTGTGCTTTTGTCGGCTGAAGGGCCTTCAAGCAAGGACGGAATTTATTCATTTTGCAGCGGCGGCGATCAAAAAGCCAGGGGCCATCAGGGATATGTGGGAGAAGACGGGATGCACCGGCTGAATATACTGGAAGTTCAGCGCCTGATCCGTTTTATGCCGAAGGTTGTTATTGCGGTAGTTCCCGGATGGGCAGTTGGCGGAGGCCACAGTTTGCACGTAGTTTGTGATTTGAGCCTTGCAAGTGAGGAACACGCGATCTTTAAACAAACCGATGCCGATGTTACCAGTTTTGACGGAGGTTACGGGTCGGCGTATCTCGCAAAAATGGTAGGGCAGAAGCGCGCCAGGGAAATTTTCTTTTTAGGCCGCAATTATTCAGCTCAGGAAGCTTTTGAAATGGGAATGGTGAATGCGGTAATTCCTCATGCCAAACTGGAAACTACGGCTTATGAGTGGGCGCAGGAAATTTTGGCGAAATCCCCCACTTCCATCAAAATGTTGAAGTTTGCAATGAATCTTACCGATGATGGGATGGTTGGCCAACAGGTCTTTGCCGGGGAAGCCACAAGATTGGCATATATGACGGATGAAGCAAAGGAAGGAAGAGATGCTTTTCTGGAAAAACGCAAACCTAATTTTGAAAAGAAATGGCTTCCATAATGGAAAATTTTACGAATAAATCAATTGATATCACTTCACTGCCTCAATTTGAAGAAGTGGCTTTTCAACCAATTTCAAAGAGTTATCTCATAAAATCCAATCTTCAAAACCTTGTGTTTTTTTGCGTAGCGATGATTGGTTGGGCGGTCTCATTTTATTTCGATCTAAACCGGATCCAATTAATTCTACTTCTTATTGGGATCGTTTTATACTTTGGCTTCAAATTTTGGAACATTTTCATGCTACAGAAGAATTATGGATTTGCGCTCAGGGAAAAGGACATTTTGTACAGAAGGGGCTATCTGGTAAATAAAACTACGGTTGTTCCCTTTAACAGA
>JBBRGD010000190.1:0-4762 GCA_038241065.1 Flavobacteriales bacterium | reverse complement strand
AGGGCTAATATTTATTTGGACAGTATTTGAATTTTTAAATGAAGAATTGGCTCCAGAACTGGGAACAATGGAAAATTTAAGTCCATCGAGCTCGATAATTTCTCCTATTTCATGTATTTCTTCATAAGCCTGAGATACGTCAACCAGGTTAAAATCGGTATCAGATTTTGGGGTAATAAAAAAGGTTTTTGATGCTGTGTTGACTATTGAATCGGGTGTGATAAACTGAATTAAAACAGGGCTGCTTTTATAAGCCTCTATTGTAATTACATTACCTTCAATGAAATAAGAAATATTGTGATTTAGTTCATCTACTACCTTTTCTACCAAGCGTTTAGATTTCAGTGTAACTATTTGATTATCAAGACTGTTATCGCCGAAGGTCAAAATTGACCCTCCACCGGAAGGCAATGCGCTTGCGATATTGCTTTCGCTATCCTTTAAGATCATTAAAGAGGCTTGGGTATAATACTGAGGAATAGTATAACGATTGTAGAGATATGCGATTGAACCGCCTAATAAAAGTCCGAAAAGCAACCATTTCCAATAAGCTAAATATTTAAATATTTCAGCCTTTAAATCGAAGTTAGATTCTTTTTCTTCCGTAAAATCCTGTAATTCCTCCATTTATTATCGTGAAAATAAAAACATTAAACCTATAATTGTAGTTCCAATGGATATTAAACCCGTGTAACTGGTGATAAATCCGGCAGATTTCACCTGCCTGTAGGTTGGCTCTACATAAACTATATCGTTTTGCTTTAAATAATAATAGGGATTGCTGAAAACATCGGCACTAGTAATATCAACTCTTCCTACAGATCTTACTCCATCGGTTTCCCGTATCACTAAGATATTTTTGCGTTTACCATTATAACTTATTCCTCCAACCGATGCGAACAACTCAGGGATGCTCATTCTTTCATTTTCAACCTCTACAACCGTTTCGCTTCCCGCTTCCCCTAAAACGATCACCCTGAAATTAATTATTCGAACTGCGACAACGGCATCCGTTACATAAGCCTTGATCTCTTTGGTAAGAAAAGCCTCTAATTCACTTCTGGATTTATTAGCCACAGGGATTTTCCCCAAGACCGGGAATTGAATATCCCCATCTATGTCCACCAAATATCCCTGCATTGCCGCGCTTTGCCTTCCACCTCCACCACTTTGCTGGTTCCCTGAATTCATCCGGAAAGGTTCTACAACTTCATCATTAAGGGAGGAAACATTGATACTTAAAATATCATTCACCTCAATTACCGGTTCAAATTTCATCAGGCTTTTCATGTTGTCCAGTTTTTCTGCATCCTGAAAATAAACAATTTCTTTGCGGCTGGAACAACTTGCCAATAATGCTAAACTGAATAAAAGGAAAAATTTGTTTTTCATAAAGTGGGGTAAAAACGCAAATATAGCAGGTTAAAATTTATCGAGTCAAAGGAAATATAAAATTCTGTCAACTAAAATTTCCTAATGAATTACTTTTCGGGCTTCCTCTCCCTCCCTGTCTAAAATTTCATAAGAGGAATTCTTGCTAATAAATTCCGGAATTAGTTCTTTCATTTTTGTAACAACTTTGTCATTTTTAAGCATTTGTGCCGATCTGATGATCTTTTCTATGCTATCGTTAATGAGATCATAATCCTGTACTTTATCTATACCTATCATAATTTTCTTGTGATGTGTAGGCAAGGTTTTGCATTCATCTGTCAACAATTCTTCATATAATTTTTCTCCCGGGCGAAGTCCTGTAATTTTTATTTTAATATGTTGGTTTGGGATATAGCCCGCAAGTTTGATCATTTTAATGGCCAGGTCCATAATTTTAACCGGCGCCCCCATATCAAATATGAATATTTCACCTCCATTCCCCATGGTTCCAGCCTCGAGCACCAGTTGGCATGCTTCAGGAATCGTCATAAAATAACGTATAATATCAGGATGGGTAATGGTAACCGGGCCTCCCTTTGCAATCTGCTTTTTAAACAGGGGAACCACAGAACCGTTTGAGCCCAATACATTCCCAAAACGCGTAATTATGAATTTGGTGATATTTTCATCTTTTTGGCCTTGGCGGTGAAACAAGGATTGCACATACATTTCTGCAGCTCTTTTTGAAGCTCCCATCACATTACTTGGGTTTACAGCTTTATCTGTAGAGATCATCACAAAATGGCCAACCTTGTATTTAACGCACAAATCGGCTAAATTCTTGGTTCCTGCTATATTTACAAAAACAGCTTCATGCGGATTTTCTTCCATTAATGGCACATGCTTGTAGGCAGCGGCATGATAAACCACATCAATTTTATGATTTTGAAACATTAGCTCCAAACGTCGTTGATTTCCAACATCACAAATAATGCATTTATAATCCAATCCCGGAAATTTAGATTCCACTTCCAGTTGTAAGTGATGCAATGGGGTTTCTGCCTGATCAAGAATAAGCAGTTTTTTGGGGTTGTATTGGGCAACCTGCCTGACTATTTCGCTACCAATAGATCCGGCTCCACCGGTAACCAGAATTATTTTCCCGGTTAACTGCTCGGCTTTATTTTCTTCATCAAGTTTTATGGGTTCGCGCTCGAGCAAATCTTCAATTTGCAAGGTTTTTACCGTTTGGGCAATAGGCTTGTCTTCATCTTCCCATGAGGAAACAATTGGGGCATTGAACACCTTAATATTATGTTCCAAGCAGTTTTCCACGATGGCAAATTTTTCTTCTGATGTAAAATTGTGCTCAGACAAGATTACAGCCGATGCCCTGAATGCTTTTACCTGTGCGTGAATGGCCGTGGTAAATTTAATCACAGGCTTATCTAAAATCCGGAGACTTTTGTTATGTTTTTTCCTAGTTAAGAAACCAACTATCTTAAATCTTCGGGGGTTTTCCAAATCAAGAGCGCCTGCAATTGAAATCGCGTTTTCATCGGCTCCTAAAATTACGGCACGCAATAACACCTCAGATTTATTTGCGATTTTAAAATATTCATACACCTGTTTCACTGATAATCTGAATAAAAATAACATCGAAAAAGAGATCCATAAATTAATCATTAAACCTCCTATCAGAAAGATTCTTTGGCCAATCATAAAATAAGTGAGGTAATTAATAATTACCAGGCTTATAAAAGAACAAATTGTAGCCAGCAGAAGTTTTAAGGCATCTATATTGGAAGAATACCGAATAATTCCGGCATAGGTCTTAAACACAAGAAAAAATAGGATATTTACAAGGATAATCAACAGGGCCTTTAACGGAAAATCCAACAGTATATAATAGTTTGGGGTAAGGTCAACAATTATTAAAATAGTTAACAAAGTAGAAAACGAAACCAAAAAAATATCAATAAGAAACACTGCCCATCTCGGCAAGTATTTGATATTGCGCAAATCTAATTTGGTATCTTCTCCGGATAAGCTAAACTTGAGGGCATTTTTTATGCGGTTCCACATTTTTTAGATTTATTTTATCAACTAACTTTTAAAACAATTATTGATCGAGGATGCGATTCTATTCCTGTCATCATCAGTTAAATTTGACCCGGATGGCAAACACAATCCATTTTCAAAAAACTCTTCAGCAACTCCGTTACCGTAGTATGGTGCCCCTGCAAATACAGGTTGCATATGCATAGGTTTCCATAAAGGCCGGCTCTCAATATTTTCCTTTTCAAGGCAAAGTCGTAAATCTTCGCGGGAAATCCCGTTTGTCTGTGATTTATTTACACTGACAATTGATAGCCAATTATTACAAAAATAATCTTTATTTGGTTCATTAAACACCTCCACCCCTGGAATAGAAACAAATAAATTTTTATAAAATTCGTTATTTTTTCTGCGAAGTGCAACATGTTTGTCCAAAATTTCCATTTGACCCCTACCTATTCCAGCAGAAATATTGCTCATTCTGTAATTATATCCAATTTCGCTATGCTGATAATGTGGAGCATCGTCCCTGGCCTGTGTAGCTAAAAATACAGCTTTTTGCTTATTGGAATTATTGCGGGATACCAATGCGCCACCTCCGGAAGTTGTTATTATTTTGTTTCCGTTAAACGAAAGCACTCCCAGATCTCCAAAAGTACCACATTTTTGTCCTTTATATGAACTTCCCAAAGCTTCTGCACTATCTTCGATCACGGGAATATTGTATTTTTTTGATATATTCTGAATTTCTTCAACTTTATATGGCATTCCGTATAAATGTACGGCAATTATTGCTTTCGGGGTTTTTCCCTTTGAGACCCGGTCTTTTATTGCTTCCTCCAAATGAATTGGTGATAAATTCAATGTTTCCCTCTCGCTATCTATAAATACAGGGATCGCACCTAAATAGGCGATAGGATTGGCAGAAGCTGCAAAGGTCATACTCTGGCAAAGCACTTCATCTCCCGGTTTTACCCCTAATAGGATAAGAGCTAAATGAAGGGCTGCTGTGCCCGAACTCAGGGCTGCAACATAAGCCTCCTCCATCCCTTCCTCCTTGGGAAAGGAGTTTAGATAATTTTTGAGATCTTCTTCAAATCCGGTAACATTTGGTCCCAAAGGGGCTATCCAGTTTTTATCAAATGCCTGTTTTATATAATCCTGTTCTGTTCCTCCCATATGGGGAGATGAGAGCCATATTTTTTCTTTATTCATTCTCTAAATAATTGTATTTAATAATTTTCCCCGGATTTCCAACAACCACGGCGAAATCAGGAATATCTTCCAAAATAACAGCCCCAGCCCCAATAGTTACCCATTTTCCAATTTT
>JBBRGD010000189.1:0-4787 GCA_038241065.1 Flavobacteriales bacterium | reverse complement strand
TGATACCAGAAACAGCGTAATACAAATTTCAGTGGGTTGGAAGTTTTAATTTGAGCGAAAGGTATTAACCTTTTTCAAAAATAATTTACCAATAAGTTTTTTTTAAGACGTGAGAGTATTCTCACGTCTTTTTTATATACTTCTGTTTTAAATGTTCTTACAAATTTGTAACTTTAAGATACACAACCAATTAATATATTATCATAAAAAAATTACTTTTAATAGTCGTTTTCATAATTTTTGGATTTACCAACTCTTATGGACAAGGTCAATTTAGAATGAGTGTAAATGCCGGGGTTCCATTGGGGGATGCAGATGATTTTTCAAAATTTATTTTTGGAGCAGACATTGCGTACCTTTTTGGAGTGGCAGATGTATTTAGTGTAGGGCCGCTTGTGGGATATTCACATTTTTTAGGTGAGGGAGATGGAGTAGATTTTCATTTTATTCCATTCGCTGCTTCCGGCCGTTTTGGACTTTAAAACGCATTTTTTATTGGAGCTGATTTAGGTTATGCTATTGGAGCCGACGATGGAAATGATGGAGGCTTTTTTTACAGACCAAAACTTGGTTATGATTTTGGATTAATAGGATTAATTGCGTCTTATTCCGGAATAGAAGTCGACGGAGGTTCCTTTAATTCGGTGAATCTGGGAATTGAATTTGGGTTTTAACAGTACAAAAGATACTTATCCTAAAACATAAGATTGATTTTAAAGGAAAAATTATTTTGGAAAAAGCGGGAGCGATAGCTTCCGTTTTTTTTATGCTTCAATTTTAAATATCTTTAGCCATCACTCAAACAATAATATAAACAAATGAAATTATTAATTATTAACGGGCCTAATTTAAATTTGCTTGGCAGTAGAGAACCTGAAACCTACGGCAACCAAAGTTTTGAGGATTATTTTTCAAAACTTCAATTTCAATTCAGGGATGTTGAGTTGTCTTATTTTCAAAGCAATATTGAAGGGGAACTAATAGGCAAGTTGCAGGAAGCAGATAAGATGTTTGATGGAATTATCCTAAATGCCGCAGCCTATACTCATACTTCTGTAGGAATAGGGGATGCGATAAAAGCAATTAAAACCCCGGTGGTGGAAGTGCATATTTCCAATACATTTTCACGGGAAAAATTCCGACATAAATCTTATCTTTCGCCTAATGCCAAAGGGATAATCATAGGTTTCGGACTGCAAAGTTATGACCTTGCCATTACCAGTTTTCTAAAATAACCATTTCAAAATGAAAAAGGCATACATAAATTGGAGTAGCGGGAAGGATGCAACTTTTGCATTGTATAAACTTCAGAAAGAACCAAAATTTAAAGTTGAAAAACTTGTTACTACTGTCAATTCTGAATATGACAGGGTTTCAATGCACGGTTTGCGAAAGGAATTGTTGTTGCGGCAAGCTGAAAGTTTACAGATTCCTCTTACAATTATTTCATTGAACGGAAATGTTTCAATGCAAACCTATAATGAAATTATGAAAGCAGAGGTTTCGAAATTGATTGCTGAAGGCTATACTCATAGTGTTTTTGGGGATATTTTTCTTGAAGATTTAAAAGAATACAGGGAAAAGCAGTTAACGGAAGTGGGATTAAAAGCCGTTTTTCCTCTTTGGGGTAAAAATACCAGGGAACTCATGTATGAATTTATCACTGAAGGATTTAAAGCTATTACGGTTTGTGTAAACGCAAAGCTGCTTGACAAATCTTTTTGCGGAAGAATAATAGATCATCAGTTTATAGCAGATCTTCCCAAAAATGTTGATCCCTGTGGTGAAAACGGTGAATTTCACAGTTTTGTATTTGAAGGACCTATTTTTAAAAACCCCGTAGATTTTGAAATAGGGGAAATAATTGAAAAACAATTTTCACCGGGTGAGGATGAAAAAGACGATTGTTTTACCGATAAAATAGAATCCTGGGATACACGATTTTGGTATTGTGATTTAATTCCTAAAAACTAAAAGATTCAAGATTCAAAATTCAAAAATTCAGATTCCTAACCTGTAACTGTTAATGCGAAAGCCAGCCAGAGTAAGAAAACCTGGCTGGCTTATATTAAACAGCTCCGAATTTAAATTCGGAGCTGTTTATCTAAACATCTAAACGGTCAATGCTATTTAGGCATGGACAAATTTTTGAACTGTAAACTTATAACTCATAAAACTATTACAAGTGAATTACTTCCCCGTAAGCAGCAGCAACAGCTTCCATTACAGCTTCACTCATAGTAGGGTGAGGGTGAATGGTTTTTAGCACTTCATGTCCTGTTGTTTCCAGTTTGCGGCCTAAAACAGCCTCAGCGATCATATCGGTAACTCCGGCACCAATCATATGGCATCCTAACCATTCGCCGTATTGGGCATCAAAAATCACTTTTATAAAACCATCAGGTGTACCTGCGGCTTTGGCCTTTCCTGAAGCTGAGAATGGGAATTTTCCAATTTTTAATTCATATCCGGCTTCTTTGGCTTGCTTTTCTGTCATACCAACAGATGCAATTTCAGGAGAAGCATAAGTACATCCGGGAATATTGCCATAGTCAATAGGTTCTACGTGTAATCCTTTGATCTTTTCAACACAGGTAATTCCTTCAGCCGATGCAACGTGGGCCAATGCTGGTCCTTGAACAACATCGCCAATAGCGTAAAACCCCGGAACATTGGTTTGATACCATTCATCTACAATTATTTTATCCTTTTCAGTTTTGATCCCTAATTCTTCAAGACCAATATTTTCAATATTCGATTTAATTCCAACTGCAGATAGAACAATATCAGCCTCCAGGATTACTTCGCCTTTTTGGGTTTTCACTGTAGCTTTGACTTTCTTACCTGAAGTATCCAAACTTTCAACGGAAGCGTTGGTCATTACTTTAATTCCTGCCTTTTTGATGCTGCGTTCAAATTGCTTTGAAATCTCCTCATCTTCCAATGGAACAATATTTGGCAAAAATTCTACGATGGTAACTTCGGTTCCCATGGCATTGTAAAAATGACCAAATTCAGATCCTATAGCTCCTGAACCCACAATGATCATGCTTTTTGGTTGCTCCTTTAAGGTCATTGCTTCCCGGTAGCCTATTACTTTTTTGCCGTCCTGTTTTAAGCTGGGCAATTCCTTTGAACGCGCACCGGTAGCAATTATAATATGTTCTGCCGAATATTCGGCAGTTTTGTCTTTTTCATCAGTAACGACAACTTTTTTTCCAGATTTTAATTTCCCAAAACCTTTAATGACGTCGATTTTATTCTTTTTCATTAAAAATTCTACTCCCTTGCTCATTCCATCAGCTACATTTCGGCTGCGTTTCACAACCGCTCCAAAATCTTTATCTGCTTTTTCAAGTTTAAGTCCATAGTCTTCAGCATGTTTTAAATAATCAAAAACCTGTGCGCTTTTTAGAAGGGCTTTGGTAGGAATACATCCCCAATTAAGACAAACCCCGCCAAGGCTTTCTTTTTCAATAATGGCGGTTTTAAAACCTAATTGCGAAGCGCGGATGGCGGTAACATATCCACCTGGGCCACTTCCTAAAACAATGATATCGTATTTACTCATATTCGGAATTTTTTGTAACAGTTTAAGAAGTGCAAATTTAGGGAATAATAGCTTAAACTGAAAGTGTTTGAACCTTTGAATAGGAGAGAAAGAAGATTAGAAATTAATAAGGCTTACTCTAATAAAGAATAAGCCTTATTATTAAATATGTTATTTGGATTACTTTATAGTGGTTTCCAGTTTTTTAACATCAGATTCATTTAGATCCAGTGCGTGCATAACGGCATCTAAGTTTGAAATATCTAAACCAGTTGTCTGTGCAAAGTTGGAACTGGACGGAACTACTACAACTCGAAAAGTTTGATTTTCAGTAAACTGTGAACCTAAAGTGCTTAAGTCAAAATTCCCATCAATAAATATTTCCACATCATTGACGGTGTGGTTATAAACGTATTGAATAATTCCCTCATCCAAAAAGAAATTTTGAGGAATTAAACTCCAGGTGTCAAGGTCACTCCCATCATCAGCTTCTACGACATTTAACCGATAAATTAGAACGGCATCTGCATCAGGGTCGATTGTTACAACATTTTCAGGAATTTCTATGAATGTGGAGTATAGATTTACGTCAGAAAGATATTCAAAAGTTACGGTTTCTTCAAACGTATATCCAAGTCCATCTAACCCATCTTCACCGGCAGGTCCTTGTGGACCAATAGCACCGTCATCCCCACAAGAGGTTAAAGCAAAAACAGAAATAAGTAATAATGTGATAATCTTTTTCATAATAATAAGTTTTAGGTTATTTTTTAAATTCAATACTAGCCGAATTAACGCAATAGCGTTGTCCGGTTTTTGTTGGGCCATCATCAAAAACATGTCCCAAATGGCCTCCGCAGTTGGCACATAAAATCTCGGTGCGGAGCATTCCAAATGCTCTATCCTGAACATATTCAACACTTCCTTCTATAGCGTCATCAAAACTTGGCCAGCCACAACCACTTTCAAACTTGCTGTTGCTTTCAAATAACTTAGCATCGCAGGCAGCGCATCTGTAATCCCCGTTTTTGTCAAAATGAAGGTTATATTTTCCGGAATGCGGGGCTTCAGTTCCTTTTTCTCTCAGGATGCGATATTGCTCATCTGGCAATTGCTCTTTCCATTGCTCTTCGCTTTTTTCCACTTTATATTTTTTCATGATTATTTGCTTTTTGTTGAATCCGTAATAAATTTCATAGCAACTCCATTAATACAATGTCTTTTACCCGTGGTTTCG
>JBBRGD010000188.1:0-4804 GCA_038241065.1 Flavobacteriales bacterium | reverse complement strand
GATGTAACATTCCTAGAATCAGCACCCCGTATGTCAACTTGTCGTCATGGATGTTTCATCTCAAATGATTTATATAATGTCAATATTAGTGTTCTGCCATCGCAATTATTTAGAATCTCAATTAGAATGAGTTATCCAAAATTCAAAATTAACGAATTCAAACCATCATACCATCACACCATCAAATAATCAAATGATCAATTTCAATATCCCAATTTCCTTTCTATAGAATTTTTAAGTTCTTTTCCTTCCTTCATTCTTCGGTAATTATCTATTAATTGATGAACTACTTTATGGGGATTGGTAATACTGGCAATATGGGGCGAGATCTTGATTTTAGGATGCTCCCAAAATAGATGTTCCTGTGGCAAGGGTTCGATTCTAAAAACATCAAGGCTTGCTCCGGAAAGATGGTTTTTATCTATCATTTCAAGCAAATCCAACTCCACCAAATGTTGACCGCGTGCTACGTTAATAATATAAGCTCCTTTTGGCAATTTTTCGAATAATTCTTTGTTGAGGATATTTTCTGTCTCCTGTGTTAAAGGCAAAAGGCAGATCAAAATTGTAGATCTGTTCAGAAATTTCTCAAGTTGTTTTTCTCCGCAGTACGTATTTATACCGACCAATTTCTTTGGGGTTTTGGCCCATCCCGAAACATTAAATCTGTTTTTGAGTAAGGTTTGTGCCACGGCACTTCCCATACTTCCGAGGCCCATAATCCCAATGTGCTCTTCTTCAATCCTTTTGTATTGTATTGGCTCCCAGGCGTGATTATTATGATGAAATGAAATGTTTCGGATGTGATCCATCACAAGTGCCAAAATAAAATCACTCATATCTACAGATAGCTGGTCATCAATGATCCTGGTAATAATCAAATTTTTCGGGATTTCGGGGTCACGGGTAATATGATCAACTCCCGCTCCCATTGAGGCAATCACCTTTAGGTTGGGATAATGTTTAAAGATCCCGCGCGGGTGTTTCCAGGAGATCGCATATTCTATTTCTTCAGGGTCGTGTTCTTCGGGATATGCATAAACATTTATTCCGGGATATTCTTTTTTTAGGGCTTCCACCCAGGGTTCCGGATCCCTGCCCGGACTGATCACTAAAACTGACATTTTTATGTTTTATTTACTGTTATTATTTAATTCACAAAAGCAGAGTAGCCGGTTATTGCCCGGCCAACAATGAGTGTGTTGATCTCTTTAGTGCCTTCATAACTGTAAATGGCTTCGGCATCTGCCACAAAACGCGCCACGTCATATTCCAATAGAATACCATTCCCACCCATAACTTCCCTGGCACGGCTCACCACATCACGGGTGCGCAGGCTGCAAAAAACTTTTGCAAGCGATGCATGAGCATCTGTAAGCAAATCCTGATCCTGCATTTCCGAAAGTCGGAACACCATAGTTTGCATAGCCGTAAGATTGGATAACATCTCCACCAAATGATTTTGCACTAACTGAAAGGAGGCGATTGGCCTGCCAAACTGCTCCCGTTTTTTGGTGTATTTCAATGCGTTTTCATAAGCCCCACGGGCGCATCCAACTGCCTGCCAGGCCACTCCGGCACGTGTCATTCGCAATACCTTGGCGGTATCTTTAAATGAATCGGCCTTTTGGAGGCGGTCGCTTTCAGGGACTGTGCAATTTGTTAAAGTAATAAGGGCATTTTGCACAATTCGCAAGGCCATCTTATCCTTCATTTTTTCGGCCTTAAAACCTGGATTTCCTTTTCTTACAAGGAATCCTTTTACCTGATTGCTTTCTTCATCCCTGGCCCAGATAATAATAATATCGGCAAAAGTGGCATTTCCTATCCATTTCTTTTGCCCGTTAATCACCCAGTTTTCCCCGTCAAATTTACAGGTGGTTTCCATTCCTCCCGCTACCCCAGATCCTACATTTGGTTCTGTAAGGCCAAAGGCGCCAATTTTTTCTAGTTTTTGCATTGAAGGAAGCCATTCCTTTTTCTGTGCTTCGCTTCCACATATATAAATAGAACCCATTGCCAATCCGCTGTGAACGCCAAAAAATGTTGAAATGGAAACATCTACTCGGGCAATTTCCTGAGCGATAATTCCTTCCATTAAAAATGAAAGATTCGGGCATCCATAACCTTCGTATGGCACTCCGGCAATGTTGAGTTTTGCGAATTTTTCGATGATTTCAAACGGAAATTTTGCCCGGTTCCAATGGTCGTTTACCAAAGGCCGAACTTCATCTTCCATAAAATTGCGCACTTTCATTTGAAGTTCGCGTTGTTCCGGAGTGAGTTTTAAATCCAGATTGTAAAAATCCCCGTCAATAGGAGGAAGGTCATGTTGGCCTTTTTTGGATTTGCTTTTCAACATTTTCATCACACCTTTCAATTGGCGTTCGTCTAAAGAACCCAAAGCTTTCATCGCTTCTGCCAGGTCTATTTTTTTATTGATATTTGCCAATTGATCCACGTCAACAGACCTTAATAAATTGATGATATTTTTTGCTTTTTCTAAAATTGACATTGGGGTTGTTTTGATTTTACCTAAAAATAGGGATTTAAACAGCATCTGCTTGTTAAAGCTTTCCGAAGAAAAATCAAAAAAAAATGACTGCTCAGGATGAGCAGTCATTTTTTAAAATCTTGTATGTTTAAAAAAAAATCTTTATTAAATTGATTAAAGTCTTAAACTAACAGGTTTGAAAAACATGTTAGGTTTATGTTTTAATTCCCCCTTCGGGGGATAGGGGGCTTTTAGTGGGATTTTTTTACAGTCCAAACGCCTTTTTTACTTTATCCACATAATCCAGTTTTTCCCAGGTAAATAATTCAACCTCCCTGGTTATTTCGCCAAAATAAGGGCTTTTAAAAATTTTGGTAACCATTTTAGGTTCTTTTCCCATATGCCCGTAGGCTGCCGTTTCCCGGTAAATAGGATTGCGCAAATTTAGGCGATCTTCTATTGCGGCAGGTCTCATATCAAATATTTCGGCTACTTTTTTGGAGATCTCACCATTGGTAAGATCTACATTTTTAGTAGCGTATGTATCAACGTAAATAGAAGTCGGTTTTGCCACGCCAATGGCATAAGAAACCTGTACCAGAATTTCCGGGGCCACTCCTGCAGCGACCAGGTTTTTTGCGATATGTCTTGCAGCATAAGCGGCAGACCGGTCCACTTTACTCGGATCTTTTCCTGAAAATGCTCCGCCTCCATGCGCGCCTTTTCCGCCATAAGTATCCACAATTATTTTTCTTCCGGTAAGTCCCGCGTCCCCATGAGGCCCTCCAATCACAAACTTTCCGGTTGGATTTATATGATAGGTAATATCATCATTGAACAATTTCCGGACATAATCAGGAAACTGTTCGCGTACCCTTGGGATCAGGATCTCTATCAGCTCCTTTTTGATCTTTCGCAGCATCCTGTCATCATCCGAATCAAATTCGTCGTGCTGGGTAGAGATTACTATAGAATCAATGCGTTGAGGTACATTTTCATCGCTGTACTCAATAGTTACCTGGCTTTTTGAATCGGGACGCAAATAGGTAATATCTTTATTCTCCCTGCGCAATTTTGCCAGTTCTATCAGGATCTTATGTGAGATATCCAGTGCCAGGGGCATATAATTTTCGGTTTCGTTGGTAGCATAGCCAAACATCATACCCTGGTCGCCTGCGCCTTGCTCCTCCTTGATCACGCGGTCAACTCCCTGGTTAATATCCTTGGATTGCTCGTGGATCAGGGAAATAACCCCGCAGGATTCCCCGCTAAATTTATATTCGCTCTTGGTATATCCAATATCGTTCACCACTTCCCGCGCAATTTGCTGCAGGTCCAGGTAAGTTTCACTTTTCACCTCTCCTGCCAAAACAATTTGTCCGGTGGTAACAAGAGTTTCACAAGCCACCTTGGAGTTTTGGTCGAATGCTAAAAAATTATCTAAAAGAGTGTCGCTAATTTGGTCTGCGACCTTATCGGGGTGTCCTTCAGAAACACTTTCCGAAGTAAATAAATAAGCCATGTTCTGTATTTAAATTAATAGTACTGATGGGCTTTGACGTGAAGGGCTAGAGGAGTTTACACTGCTTTAGCATTTTTTAAGGGTTGCAATCAGTCAAACTATTCCCTGTGATCAATCAGTGGCAAATGTATAAAAATTGAATGAATCGCAGCTTGTTTTAACTACATTTTACAAAGTATTGGGCGCTCCGCTTCGCCCAAAAGCCTGCCGGCGGGCTCGCGTCAGGCTTTCACGGCTCGCTTTTTAGCCTGAAAAAGGCTAAAAGAGCTCAAACAACCGCTCAATCCTTAGCGCAAAAAACAATATAAGAACCGGGACATTAGGATATAGAACAGCACATTGTTTTAATAAATCTTATTATCAGCAGAAATTAATATTGAAAATAGGTAAACACTTATCAGCCATGTCAATTTACAATTCCAAATCCCTGCCGGTGTCTTATTGGTGCAGAGAATATTTTTGAAAAAAATATAAAAAAAATTTGTTTCCTATCTTTTTCTGTCGTTATATTTGTTTTTACAAAACAAGAAAAATGATCCAAGTGATTTGCAATATGTGTTTTATGATGTGGGAAAACCCTGCAGCGGAGACCTTTGCGTAATACTTAAACTATAAGAATTACTAAAGCCGCTGCCACCCGCAGCGGCTTTTTTCATGTAAATCCCCTAAAGCGGAAAGAAAAAAGGGGAGAGAGGGAAGAGGAAAGAGAAAAGAGGAATGAAAGAAAAAAGGGGAGATAGGGAAGAGGAGAGAGAAAAGAGAATCACTGACAAGAACCAAGAGAAAAA
>JBBRGD010000187.1:0-4825 GCA_038241065.1 Flavobacteriales bacterium | reverse complement strand
ATTCTCCTTCTAACCGCAGCAAAAGCCATTACTGCTCCTTCAGCAGCGGGAGCCACGGTAGGAGTAGAAGTTGGTGTAGACCACGAGATGTTATTTGAATAATTAACGGTTGGCGCCTGGCTTCTTTTACCGTTCTTCGTGGTTACTAAGATAACACCCCAGGCTGCTCGCGCTCCATAAATAGAAGTAGAAGCTGCATCTTTTAATACAGAAATATCTTCTATATCTTGAGGGTTGATGGATTGAAGACTGGAAACCTCTACGTTATCTACCAAAATAAGAGGTTGTGCACCTCCGCCACCGGGGCTTAAAGTCCCAATATTTCCACGAAGCCTAATTGTAGGATCCTGGCCAATTTGACCAGTTGGATTTGTAATGGTTAACCCTGGACTTGCACCTTGTAAACCTCTTGCGACATCTGTAATAGGCCTTGAATCCAAAACCTCCGCATCTACCGTAGAGATTGCACTGGTTATCTTACTACGTTTCTGACTACCATATCCCACTACCACAATCTCATCCAGGCCTTCGGTGTCGGTTTGCATGGTAATATTAAAATTACTTTGATTTCCTACGGTAACTTTTTGTTCCTGAAATCCTATAAATGAAAAAACCAGTACTGTACTGTTATCATCCGGAATTCTAAGAGAAAATTGTCCATCAAAATCTGTTACAGTTCCTGTGGAAGTATTTTCTACAAATACGTTCACCCCAGGCAGAGTCAACCCATCTGTATCGAAAACTTTACCGGAAACTTCTCTTTCCTGTGACCAAACCTGTATTGAAAACAGGAAGAGTAAAATTAAAATTGGTTTACGAAATCGTTTTTCCATAATAAAACATTTAAATTTGTTAGCAGTGTGAAGGTGTAATTTTGTTATTCAAGTGTTAATAATAGTTAATAATCCATGCCTTAAAGATATAAAATTAATTAAAAGAATAAAATACTTATTAATTTTTTTTATCAACAATTAAACTTAAATAAAAAAATTAACAAAGTCTATTTATTTGGTGTGATTTTTTACAGCCTCCCGAACACTCCCGTATTTCAGGAGCAATTGAGCTGCCTCCTTTTCATCAATACCTAATTCATCCATAATCATCCGGGTGCCGCGGTCCACTAATTTTTTGTTGGAAAGTTGCATATCCACCATTTTGTTGCCTTTTACTCTTCCCAGCTTTATCATTACTGCAGTAGAGATCATATTTAGGACTAACTTTTGGGCGGTTCCAGATTTCATTCTGGTACTTCCGGTAACAAACTCAGGTCCCACTACTACTTCTATAGGGTGTTCCACTGCCTGAGCTAAAAGTGAATCGGGATTGTTGGTGATACACCCCGTTACAAGTCCCATCTCCCTGGCCTTTTGAACTCCACCAACTGCATAAGGAGTAGATCCTGATGCTGCAATCCCAATAACTACATCATTTGTTGTGATATCAAATTTCCTTAGGTCTTCCCATGCATCGGTTTCATTATCTTCTGCATTTTCAACGGCTTTTCTCAAGGCCACATCACCACCAGCAATAATACCAATCACAACATCGTCTGTAACACCAAAGGTTGGTGGGCATTCTGAAGCATCTAAAACCCCTAACCTTCCACTGGTTCCAGCGCCTATATAAAACAACCTGCCATTATGAAACTGAATTTTTGAAACAATTACATCAACCAACTCTTCAATATTTGGAATAACCTTACTAATAGCTTCCGGTACCTTTTTATCTTCATTGTTCATATTAAACAACAACTCATTGGTGCTCATCTTTTCGAGATCAGAATATAGAGAACTTTGTTCTGTGACTTTTTTAGACATTTTGTAATTCAATATTATTTAAGGTGTAAAGCCTTTATAAACATTATTTTGAGAGGACACTTCCTCATTTTCTTTCCAATCGAGTTCGGGACTTGCGAAATAGTTTATTCCCATACCTTTTAATCTGCCCTCGTGAGTTTTTAATCGTTTTAAGAACTCTGGAAAATCTCGTTCGCTGTCCGACCAGGAAATTTCAGCTACAGCAATGGTTCTAGGCCAAAACCTGTTATCCAGCATTGCCTCTGTAGTTACCAATTCTGTCCAAACCGGAGCTTCAAAACCTAATACATTGGCATCTTCAGAAACAAAAGAATACACATCCTCTAGAGAGACTCCTGTTTTTTTGCACCAGTTATTTGTGTTCTCCTGCTCTGGCACATTGCCATGATCAAAGTAAAAACTGGAACAAATAGATTCAATTATTTTAATATTGGCAGTTGAAGTTGTTTTCCCATTCCATCGTTGCCCTATGAATGAACTGGAGATATTTGCTTTAGTGGCTTCTTCCCAACCAATGGCAACTTTTCCATTTTGCTTTACAATCGCTTCAGCCTTTTCAATAAATTCTTCATATAATGGGTCCTTAATTTCATCGCCCCCAATATGCAACCAAGGTCCTTTGGTAATTTTAGCTAGTTCTCCAAGTATTTCAGAAACAAAATCATATACTTCAGGTTTTTCAAGACATAATTTATTCCAACCCACTCGATATTCAGAGTACAATTGCGGTGGTGTTGCTACTTCGGTATTTATGTTGGTAAGCTCTTCACAATTCAATTCGGGATAAGCTACAAGTGCCGTGTAAATATGCCCGGGCATATCAATTTCCGGAATAACAATTATATTTCTGGCTAAGGCATATTCCTGTATCTCTGTAAATTCTTGCTGAGTTATAAATCCAGACTGTGCATTTACCACAGCGCTCATCCCTCCTATTTCAGTCAATTTTGGTTTAGACTTAATTTCAATTCTCCAACCTTGATCATCGGTTAGGTGAAGATGCAACCTGTTCAATTTATATAAAGCCATTCTATCGATGTGCTTCATTATATATTCTTTTCCAAAAAAACTTCTCGCAACATCTATCATACTTCCTCTCCAAGAATATTTTGGAGCATCTTCAATATGAAGCTGTGGCAATGTAATTTTTTTAGAAATACTTTGGTTATTCTCAATTTCTGAAGGCAATAATTGCCTTATGGACTGAATTCCGTAAAAAAGACCGGTATTGCTTGCGCTCTTTAAACTTATACCTCGAGAGGTAATATCAAGAATATAACCCTCCTCCCCAAGTTGAGATAGAAGTTCCGGTATGACAGATAAGTTCCAATTTCCGCAATTTCCTCCATTCTCCATTTTTGGCTTCAACTTTGCCGCCTCTAATAATCTTTGAAGCCAAGGTGCTGAAGAAGCAGCTTCAGCATTATAACAAATGGTGTTTAATTGGGGAAGCTTATATTTTCCTCCCAACAAATTCAATGTCTTTGGCTGCGGAATTATATTGAATGTTGAATCGGTTTGTTCTTTATTGGACGTAGAAGATTTATACCCGGAACAGCCCGCAAGTGTGAGGAAACTTAAGATCACTATGTTGAATAATGTTCGTTTCATTTAGTTCTGATTTTATAACCCTTTGTTGCAAAAAACAAGATATAAACATAACAAGGGATGATGATCCAATAAGCTTGTTGCAGATCAAACAGATCAGCAAAATATCCATATAATAAAGGAAGGATTGCGCCACCTGCAATTGCCATAATTAAAAACGAAGAGCCAATTTTGGTGAATCTTCCCAATCCCGAAATTGCCATTGGCCAAATTGCAGGCCATACTAAGGCGTTTCCAAGGCCCAACAAAGAGATAAAGAGCACGGAGATAAATCCATCGGTAAAAATGGCTCCCAAGCCAAATACAATTCCAAGTATTGCTGAAATGCTCAATGCTTTTTCCTGAGAGATATATTTGGGAATCGTTGAGATTCCTACGATATAACCAACTATCATTGCAATTAAGGTATATGTGGTAAAGAACTTAGCTGTAACGAAAGGAATTCCATGAAAATTAGCCGCGTAATTAATTACGGTATCACCTGCAATCACTTCCACTCCAACATATACAAACATCGCCAATGTTCCCAGCAACAAATGAGGGAATTGAAAAATGCTTTTCTTGTTGATATTGGTTTTTGCGAGGGTTTCGTCTTCGGCATCGGTATCAACATTTGGCAAAGAGGAAAAATAGATAAGAACCGCGAGTAAAATAAGGACGCCCATCATTATTAAATAAGGCACCACGACCCTTTCAGACAATTCATTTAAGGCAGTTGCTTTTTCCGCCAGGTTCATTGTTTTCAATTCTTCAACTAAAGAATCTACATTTTTTAAGGCAATTGCACCTAGAACAATTGGAGCAAGTGCTCCGGCAACTTTATTGCAAATTCCCATAATGCTGATGCGTTTAGCGGCACTTTCTATGGGGCCTAAAATGGTAATATATGGATTGGCCGCAGTTTGCAAAATGGCCAGACCAGTACCCTGAACAAACAATCCAAGTAAAAATAATCCATAAGTACGGGTAAATGCTGCCGGGACAAAAATTAATGCGCCCACTGCCATAACCAGCAAACCAAGTGACATGCCTTTTTTAAATCCTGTTAACTTTAATATCCAGGCTGAGGGAAGCGCCATCACCAAATAAGAAATATAAAATGCGGAAACCACAAAATAGGCCTGAAAATTATTGAGCTCACAAGCTATTTTTAAATAAGGAATAAGAACCGAATTTAACCAGGTTACAAATCCGAAGATAAAAAATAAGGCGCCAATAATTATAATTGATTTGTTTGTGCCGGAATTTGACAGCTTTGATTCCTGAGAAGTAATGCTGGGGTTGTTTACTTTCATTGTATACCCTTAGGGATTAAATTTCATTTATAATTGAATCTTTTTCTGATCTTATCATTTTTATGAATTGCCAAATAAGGCTTTTTAAGATTGACACAAATATTC
>JBBRGD010000186.1:0-4837 GCA_038241065.1 Flavobacteriales bacterium | reverse complement strand
GCTTTTCAGAATTTTACATAGTATCGACATTTAAATGCAAATATGTAGAGGGCATCGACATATTTATAATTTTATATCAATGTTCACTCGATTTGATGTTCATTTTCACTGTACCCTTTGAACATCTTAAAAATTGAATTCAGGTATCTTTAGTGAAGTTTTATTAAAAAATATTACGCCAATAACCTCCCTAATTTATCATTCCATTTTTTCCATTCTGGAAATTCTCTCTTTTGTAAATCAAAAAATTCTTTGGTGTGATCTCTATTTACTAAATGATTTCAGAATGTTTGATTTAATATTAAATATTTCAATATTAGAACGTTTTGAAATTGCTTTTGCTATATCTTTGTATTTAGAATAAGTCTAAATAAAAATAGTGACGTACCCCCCGGCAACAACTAAAAAAGAATTCCCTAAGAGTCTGGGATTTACACCAAATAACAGCATTGTTACCCGCAACATATCAAAGGAGTTAAAACAAACCAGCAATCATAACTTAATAGCAATCATTTGTATTTTTCTTTTATCAAATATTGCAATGGTTTCGGCTCAGGAAACAGAAAAAGCTTTTAAATTTAGTGCTGTTTATACCGGTGACTTTGGGAGAAACTTCTCCGGGGGTATTGAACAAAAAAACGCCTACTTAGGAAATTTGGATATTACTGCAAATTTTAATACTGAAAATGCAAATTTATGGAAAGGAGGAACTTTCTTTGTTTATTTGCTGAATAATCACGGGACCTCATTATCTCAATATGTCGGAGATCTTCAAGGGGTCGATAATATTGAAGCAGATGTACATACAAGATTATATCAATTTTGGTATATGCAAAAATTCGGGAAATTATCTGTTACTATTGGGCAACACGATTTAAATTCAGAGTTCAGTGTAACTGAATATGGGGGGACATTTATTAATAGTTCCTTTGGTATTCAACCGGATATTTCCGGTAATGTACCTATTTCTATATTTCCTGTAGCTACATTAGGAGTTATAGTAAAATACGAAGTAAATGACCAGTTTTCAATTTTGACAGCAATTTATGATGGTGATCCGGGAACTCAAGCCGGTAATCCTAATTCCTTAAATTGGAAATTGGCTGACTCAAATGGAGTTCTAAATATTTTAGAACTTCAATATCAGTTAAAAAATAAAACCAAACCCGGGACCTATAAATTAGGTGCATGGTCACATTCTGCAGATAATCATTATGGAATTTACGCTATTGCCGATCAAAAATTATTTAATGAAAAAAATGATCCGGATAAAGGACTTGGCTTTTTCACACAATTGGGTATAGCTCCTCAAGAAGGTAGTGTCTTTGATTACTATGCTTCATTTGGTCTTCATTACACTGGATTATTTGGAGGAAGAAAAGAAGACAAACTGGGTCTTGCTTTAGGGCATGCTTCAATGTCAAAGCACATTATTGAACAAGATCCAACAATAGACCTAACCGGAGAAACTGTTATAGAATTAGTTTACGAAGCAAGAATAAATGATTATATAAGCATTAAACCAGATTTACAATATGTAGTCAATCCGGGAGCTACTTCGGTTTTAAAAAATTCTTTAACCGGAATTATTAGAACAGTACTGGAATTTTAAGTGCAAATCTTCGATGATAACCGGACTAACTGCACAAAATAAAAATTAACAATGTCAAAAGCAAGATGTATTGATTGTAGGACTTTTATTAAGTTTTATTTACCAATTCTTCCGACTCTACTGAATGGGTGCCAACCCGAACTAAAAACCCCGTAAATCCTCGGATTTACGGGGTTTTAATTTTATTCCAAATCACCTAAACACTTATAATTGCCCTGTAATTTGTCTTGTCTGCAACAGAATAATAAAGCCAGATCTCATGGTTGACCAAAACAGCTGAAGCTGTAAAAGCAATATCAGTTTCACCCTGTTTTCCTTTGGGAGGTGTAATAAGGGGTTCTTTGCTCCGACTGATTATTTTGCCATCCGAATCTAATTTTATCCCGCCTATTCGCCAACGGGTTTCTAAATCGGATCCATTGTAAAAAAAGACGGTTTGATTTAAATTATCTGTGAGTAATGGTCCGGTACTTAAATGATGACAGTCCCAGGAATTCTTTACTGCGGGTAAAAATTCACCTTGAATTTTCCAGGGACCTTCTGGACTATCACTGAAAAAGAGTGCAAATGCACAAAATAGATTGTGATTTTAAATGCAACAGTTCCGACGGAATTCCAGAAACACATAAACTTTTGTTATGCTTGTAATCTCCTGCCCATTTAAACGTCCAAACAAAGGCACAAACATTAAAAAAGTAACTTATGTCTAAGAACACATTTAAAATTGATATGGATCCTGTAACTCTTGAAAATGCTGATGAGAAACAGAAACCTATTCTTGAGAGAGCAAAGAAAGCAAACGGGATGATTCCAAATATGTATAATAATATGGTGAATTTAGCCGGATTACAAGACACCTATGACACAGGATACGCCCATTTTAGAAAAGAAGCCGGTTTTACCCCTTCTGAGCAGGAAGTGGTTTTTGTGACCGTTAGTATCGCAAACAGTTGCGGGTATTGTATTGCAGCGCATAGCTTTTTGGCCGATAATGTTTCGAAAACCCCTGTTGAAGTGACCAATGCAATTCTAGAAGGAAAAGAAATTCCGGACGCAAAATTAAAGGCGCTTTCAAAATTTACTGAGATTATGTTTGATAGCCGCGGAAATCCAAGCCCCGAAGAAGCAAAAGCATTTTTGGATGCAGGTTATTCTGAAAAGAATATTTTAGGCATCATACTCGCCCTTTCAGTGAAGACCATAAGCAATTATGCCAACCACATTTTTCACACTGAAATTGATGAAGCTTTCAGAGGTAGAATTTTAGAATAAGCATAATCAAATTATCAAAAACGGGAAGCAACATTGCTTCCCGTTTTTTTAGATTAAAATCCAACATCTGTATAAATAATAGTATCCTTTAAAAATTTACTAAATAACAAATAATCAACCATGAGAAAAATTGTATTTTTATTGGTCTTGATATTTGTCATGCAATCCTGTTTTTCACAGGAAAAGAAAGGTTTTGACCTAAGTAATACTTCCATCCCCATAAATGAAATCAAGGATGGAGGCCCAGCTAAAGACGGAATTCCTTCCATAGATGCCCCAAAATTTTTAAAGGCATCAGAAACTCTTTTAGATCAAAATGTTCGGATTTTAGGCGTCTATAAAAATGGAATCGCCAAAGCATATCCAATAAATATTCTCAACTTTCACGAAATTGTAAACGATCATTTTGGCGAGCAGCCGGTCGTGATCACATTTTGTCCTCTTTGTGGCAGCGGGATCGCTTTTGATGCCTTAATAAAGGGCAAGCCCAAAACTTTTGGAGTTTCCGGACTTTTATATCACAGCGATGTACTGCTGTATGACAGGGAAACAGAATCTTTATGGTCTCAGTTGAAATATCAGGCAGTGGCCGGGCCATTAGTAGGAGAAAGTCTGAAAATGCTAAATACTGCCAATACAACCTGGAAAAGCTGGAAAGAAAAATATCCTAATACTTTGGTGCTTACAGAAGAAACTGGTTTTAAAAGGGATTATTCCCGAAATCCATATCCCGGTTATGAAGATTCTCCCGGTCTTTATTTTTCTGTAAGTGGTCAGGACGCTCGGTTTCATCCAAAAGAAACTGTAATTGGTTTGGAAATAAATGGAAATTTTAAGGCCTATGCTTTTTCTGAATTGGAGAAATTAAATGGAAAAGAGTTGAAAGATTCCTTTAAGGGAAAAGACCTTATAATTAAATATGACCCTTCCTCCAAGAGTGCAGAAATTTTTGATGCTGAAGCCAATCCTATCCCTGCTGTGACCAATTTCTGGTTTGCCTGGTTCGCTTTCCATCCGGATACTGAAGTCTATCAATTTTAAGCCTGTGTTAGCCCCGACAGCGCGGTTTTACAATCCGTGCCTACAATCAATGTATTTTAAGTCAGTTTACTTTAATACAGAAATTAGCAAAATATTCCCCAGTTATTCATTATTGGTGACTTATCCAGTAATTTCCCCGAAATGATACAAGGCAAGGCGGATATCTATAGCTAAAAGACCAGATATTATGGGCACGGAATGCAATTCCGCGCACTCATGGAACGAATCATAAATAAAAATCAGAGATACAATTTGCTAATATCAAAAAACAACAATAATCCGGTTAGAGATCTGATTTAGGTGGAAGGGTTGATATTGGCAGAAAACATTGGCGTTTTAACAAAAACCTGTCACAATTGTTTTCGATGAAATTTTAGTAGGGAGTTTCCTTGCAGGATGCGAACCGTTTTGCAATGACTTAAATAAGTAAATGTGTATAATTGAGCGAGCTCAAAAAACGCATTCCCTTCAATTTCAAAAAAGCTTCTGCACTCAAGGTTCCCTTCAGGTCCAAAACGGGAAATTTCAAATTCCAGGTCTTTTTTGCAGATATAAAACCAGGAACCTGCACCTACCCCTGCAAGCCACTGTGCCTGATCAGGCAAATCCTGCGGTCTTGGCGGTGCCGGTAAAGTAGAATTTGTTTTCATGCCGATTTAGAATAAGCGGTTACAGGTTTTAAAATATTACTCTTTTGTTGCTGTTCCTGCGGGGCAACAATAACTTTTGATCCTAACGCTGTTACATTGTGAAGAGGTGTAGGGGTAACCATAATAGGAACTGCTATTTTTAACTTTGAAATTAAATTGGGCTGGCCAGATATAATTACGGTTCTGACAAAACGGGAGCAATTGGTCCCATTCCATAAAAAAGGGCCGTATTTTAAAACCTCTTTATTTTGCAATTTTTTGG
>JBBRGD010000185.1:0-4869 GCA_038241065.1 Flavobacteriales bacterium | reverse complement strand
AATCTCCCAGACGTTTCAGAATCACTTTTCGTTGGGAGAGATATCCCTTTACCCTTTCATTTGTAGCGACAAACTCCTCTTCATCAAACGCGTCTCCAAAGCGTTTTTTTGCTTTGTCAATTTCTTTCAGGGCTTTAATATTCAATTTTTCAGCAAAATCTTCCACCAAAGTATCGGCACGATAGCGTTTTTTTGAATCTTTATTATCAATTAACGGATCGTTAAAAGCATCGACATGCCCTGAAGCTACCCAGGTTTTTGGGTGCATTAGGATAGATGCGTCTAACCCAACAATGTTTTGATGCATTTGCACCATGCTTTTCCACCAATATTCCCTGATGTTCTTTTTTAATTCTGCCCCGTTTTGACCATAGTCATAAACCGCACTTAAACCATCGTAAATCTCACTGGATGCGAAAATATATCCATACTCTTTTGCATGGGAAATCACATTTTTAAATAAGTCTTCTTGTTTTGCCATAATGCAAAAATAAAAAAACCGCCCTGATAAAGTTCAAGGCGGTTCCTGATTTTTTTAATTATTATTATTATCTCAAGTTAAAGGATGAAGTACCAATTAATTGTGGTCCCGAATAAATGTAGGCCTTATAAGTCCCTTCTATCAATTTTTCCTCTATCGTATTTGACAGGATACATACATCCAGTTCTTCATTTTCGTAGAATACCTTGGATTGTGCGCTGTAAACCATAGGCCCACCCTCGTGTTGTACGACAATTTGGTCGCCCACAAGTTCATTTTCAGGATTATATACCTGAACATAAATATCTCTTTCACCTGGCGCTGCCAAAGCGTTCTCGGTTATGGTAAAACACGTCCTTATTTGGTCAATTCTTCCTGTTCTGTCATTTTCAACCAATTTACCGCTGTTGCGAACAATTACTCCCATCCCCTTTAATGAGGTAATCTTTAACTGGGCTGCCCTGTCAACTTTGGTGGATAAATTTTGATTGGTTACCTGCAAGGAATCGGATAAGCGAACTCTTTGAGCCAATACCGTATTTGTACTGTCTATAGTAGTTGTTAGCATCATGTTTTGATTGCTCAGGCTATCTACCACCCTGAATAAGCGGTCTTTCTCGTTTTTTAAAGATCCTATTTCCCTGCGGTACCTGGAAATAAGCACCAGATTTGCTTCACTGTCCTTTACAGAATCCAAAAGCATTGAAATGCGCTCACGGGCATCAACCAGGTTTTGATCCATTACATCATTCGTGGCGATGGCCTCATCATATTTAATAATCAAATCGTTAAGCTCATCTTCAATAACAGTTTTTTCCTTTTGAAGGATCGCCTTATTCTCTTTTTCTTCGTTGTAAAATTTAATGGTATAAATCCCAAGAGCGATCAAGGCAACAGCCAAAACCCCCGTTAAAATCTTGAGTGCATTATTACTTTTCTTTTCAGTCATCATAATATGTAATTTAGTTTGTAAATTTAGGAGTTAAAAAATGCAAATTACAATTCATTAACAAATGTTTCACGAATTATTCAATTTATTTTATCCAAAAATCTGCCAGGTCTGTGATGAGATTTTGCTCAAAAATGAGCAAATTGTTTGTTTAAGGTGCTTACATGAGCTTCCTGTTACCAATTATCATCTTTATAACGAAAACCCTGTCAAGAAAGTATTTTATGGCAGGGTTTCCGTTGAAAATGCGACATCCCTGATGATTTTCAAAAAGAAAGGAAGCGTTCAAAAGTTAATTCATCAATTAAAATATAAAGGACAGCAGGAAATTGGCCCTTTTCTGGGAACCTGGCTAGGCGCAGAATTGGAAAAAATTCCAGCCTTCCGGGAAATAGATGTAGTTATTCCTGTACCCTTGCATAAATTGAAATTACGCTCAAGGGGTTTCAACCAGGTGGAGGGTTTTGGAAAGGAAATTGCCGACGCCCTAAAAATTCCTTATTTAGACCAGGTTCTTCTAAAAAAATCTTTTACAACCACACAAACTATAAAGGAGCGATTAGCACGATGGGGAAATATTGAAGAAACTTTTATTCTTGCAAGGCCTCAGGACATTAAAAATAAACATGTTTTATTGGTAGACGATCTTATCACTACCGGAGCCACTCTTGAAGCGTGCGCCAACACCCTTAAACAAGCAGGAGGTGTAAAAATAAGCATTGCAACCATGGCAGTTGCAGGCTGAAAGAAAGAAAAAATAATTGTTTCTTTGCTTAAAATTCTGGTGTTCATGAAAAAGTATATTTCCGGATTATTAATTTTGCTTATCTCATTACTTTTTACGCAATGTGCAAAAAGAGGAACTCCCACGGGAGGATTGCTGGACTCCATTCCGCCGGCATTTTTGCGTGCGGCACCGGAAAATTATTCGGTGAATTTTAATAAAGAGGAAATTCGTATATATTTTGATGAATATATCAAACTGGAAAAACCACAGCAACAAATTATCATTTCACCACCAATGGCCCTAAAACCGGATATAACCCCACTGGGTTCGGCACAAAAATACGTCAGGATCCGGATTAATGACACCCTGCAGGAAAACACTACTTATGCTGTTAACTTTGGAAATAGTGTGGTGGACAACAATGAGGGCAACCCGCTACCCTATTTTAAATACGTATTTTCTACAGGCAGTTATATAGATTCCCTAAGCATTTCCGGAACGGTTTCAGATGCGCTTTTAAAGGAAGCCAATCCTTTTATTTCGGTGATGTTATATGAAGTAAATGAGGATTTTTCCGATTCCCTGGTTTATAAAGACCCTCCCAGATATATTACAAATACTCTGGACAGCCTTAAAACTTTTGAACTCTCTAATTTGAAGGAAGGGACCTATCAATTAGTAGCGGTACAGGACTTAAACAGCAATTACAAATACAATCCGGGGAAGGAAAAAATTGCTTTTATAGATCAACATATAAATATTCCTTCAGATACTACATATAACCTGGTAATGTTTAAGGAGGAGCTGGCCTTTAAGGCAGAACGACCAAAACAGGAAGGTCTGCAGAAAATTTTGATAGGTTACCGGGGAAAAGTTAATCTTGACAGTTTAAAATTTAAAGCTCTAAATACGCCGGAAGCAGATTTTGATTACAGAATTTCTAAAGTAACCGACAAGGACAGCCTTTATTTGTGGTTTAAACCACAATTGCAAACTGATAGCCTTTGGATGCAGGTATCTTCGCCAAACCTCATAGATACTTTGATAACGCGAATATCGGAGGAGCCAAAAGATTCCTTGAGAATTAGCTTTGAACCTTCCGGAAATCTGGATTTTGGCAAAAAAGTATTTTTAAAATCCACAATTCCTTTATTGGAGAAAAATGATTCCCTGATTCAAATTTTGAATAAGGATTCGCTCGCCGTAAATTTTTCTTCGGAATTGATCCCTTATGAAAATTCAGTTCTTCTGAAGTTTGATCAAAATGAAAATGAAACCTATCGTATTAGTGTCTTGCCAGGTGCATTGACCGATTTTTTCAATTCTACAAACGATACCATCCAGGCCAACATAAGAACCAGGGCATTTTCCGATTACGGAAACCTGAGCCTCAACCTACAAAACATCCGAAAGTTCCCAATTATAGTTCAGCTTACTGATGAAAAAGGAATTATAAAAGCTGAAAAATTTTCAACATCAGAAAGCAACATTCGCTTTGAATTGGTCTCTCCCGGAAAGTACCTCATCCGGGTGATCTATGACAGTAATGAAAACGGAAAATGGGATACCGGAAATTACCTTTTGAAAACCAAGCCCGAGGAAATTATTTATTTCCCGGATCTATTGGATATGCGACCAAATTGGGATATCAACGAAACTTTTATCCTAAACTAAAGCTATCCCTGTCCTGAAGAAATTTCAGCTTTTCACGGGTTTCGGAAACATGTGATTTTTCCAGGCTCAGCACTTCTGTGAATTCGGCTTCCCTATCGTTTTCAAACAAAGGTTTTCCCAAACAGTCGTATATGGCAGAATGACCGCTATACTCATACTTATTCCCGTCAAAACCGGTTCTGTTAACCCCAATGCAGTAGGACATATTTTCTATGGCTCTTGCCTGCAATAAAATGTCCCAGGCTTGAATCCGGGTTTTTGGCCAGTTAGCAACATATATCAACAAATCGTAATCCACGGTATTTCTGGCCCAAACCGGGAAGCGAAGATCATAGCATATAAGCGGGCAAATTTTCCAGCCTTTATATTCTACAATTAACCTCTCATTGCCGGAGGTATAAGTTAGATCTTCTTTCGCGAGGGTAAAGGTGTGTCGCTTATCGTAGGTTTTAAAAGTAGTATCCGGGAATACAAAATACAATCGGTTGTAAAAATTATTATTCTCCTTAACTATTATACTCCCTGTTACAGCGACATTTCTTTTCCTGGCTATTTCCTGCATCCATTTAAAAGAAGGACCTTGCGGTGGCTCTGCAAGATTTTCAGCATTCATGGAAAAACCGGTACTAAACATTTCCGGCAACACGATCAAATCGACATTTTTATCAATAGAATCGATTTTTTCAGAAAATAAATTCAGGTTTTTTTCTATATTTTCCCAGGCAAGATCTGCCTGAATTATTGCGGTGTTTAAATTTTTGTGCATATTCAAATATTATAAAATTTTAAAACTGTTCTCCTAAATACTTGTTAAATGATTGGTAACTAATCAGTCTCAAATATAGTCAAAACTATCCAAGGTCAAATTGCCCTAGCCCTAACTTGCACCACAACTTTTTCAAGGCTATTTTTACCACATGAATATCAAGGTACTTTTGAAACGCTTGGATGTTCTGTTTGAAACAGGTACATTTAAGCTTAAATAAAATGACATGCTGTCCAAAAGAGATATATCAGCAATAAGTATAAATGACATGT
>JBBRGD010000184.1:0-4925 GCA_038241065.1 Flavobacteriales bacterium | reverse complement strand
TGCCGGTGTACGCGCGTACAAAGGTCAAGCTGGTGTTCTTGCGAGTAATAATGATTTATTGGATTACGCCTTACAAATACATTCTGTAGAAGCCCGTCATGCAGCTCAAGTTAGAAGAATGCGTGGTAGTAAAGGATGGATCACTAAAAATACTAATAATTTACCTACAGAATTTAGTGGAATTTATGCCAGAGAACAAAATACTGTACAAGGTGGTGTAGATCTGGCTGGCTTATTTGATGCTTTTGGGGGTATTGATGCCGTAACGGAAGCATTCGACGAACCTTTGACTATGGCTGAAGTAAATACAATTGCTTCGGTATTTATTGTTCAGGATTCATAATTTTAGATTTGATTTATATTAAAAAATGCCTTTCAATATTGAAAGGCATTTTTTTTATCGAAACTTTAAAAATTTCGCTTATCTATGAATTGTCTGATTTCTATCAGGTCCAACTGAAACCACCGAAATGGGCGTTTCCAATTCCTTTTCTAAAAATTCTATATATTCCTTGAGTTCTTTCGGAAATTGCGAAGCATCCTTCATTTTAGTAATATCTTCTTTCCAACCTTTGAATTCAGTGAAAACAGGAGTTACGTTTTCGGGTTCAATATTGAAAGGCAAATGATGAATTTCTTTTCCTTTGTACATATAAGCGGTACATACTTTTATGGTTTTAAAACCGCTAAGTACATCTCCCTTGGTCATAATAAGTTGAGTAATTCCATTAATCTCAATCGCATATTTTAAGGCGATCAAATCCAGCCAACCACATCTTCTTGGTCTTCCCGTAGTTGCACCAACCTCGTTGCCAACCCGACTTATAGTTTTACCGTCCTCATCAAATAATTCGGTAGGAAAAGGTCCACTGCCCACACGGGTAGTATAGGCTTTAAAAATACCAAAAGCATCGCCTATTTTATTTGGGGATACTCCCAGTCCTGTACAAGCGCCTGCAGCAGTTGTGGTAGAAGAGGTGACAAATGGATACGTTCCAAAGTCTATATCAAGCATAGAACCTTGTGCTCCTTCAGCTAATACCGTTTTTCCTTCTTTTTGAGCCACTTGTAAATAGTGTTCGCTGTCAATAAATTTTAAGGTTTTCAATACTTCAATAGCTGCAAAAAACTCATCTTCCAGTTCTGCAAGGTTATATTGAACATCGACATTATAAAATTTTATCATCGCTTCGTGCTTGTCAGCCAAAGCGCGATATTTATCTTTCCAGCCATCCAGTTCCAGATCGCCAACCCGTATCCCGTTCCTTCCGGTTTTATCCATATAAGTTGGGCCAATTCCTTTTAAGGTTGAACCAATTTTCGCTTTTCCTTTGGAAGCTTCAGAAGCGGCATCCAGCAAACGGTGGGTAGGAAGTATTAAATGTGCTTTCCTGGAAATCAATAAATTAGATCTGTAATTGGTAATATAGGTATCTAAATTTTCAAGTTCCTTTTTGAAAATAATAGGATCTATAACAACCCCGTTTCCAACCAGATTTAGTGTGTCTTTATGAAATATTCCTGAAGGGATTGTGTGAAGTACATGCTTTTGCCCATCAAATTCCAGAGTGTGGCCTGCATTGGGTCCCCCTTGAAAGCGTGCAATAATGTCATATTTTTCGGTAAATACGTCTACAATTTTACCTTTTCCTTCATCACCCCATTGTAATCCGAGTAGTAAGTCTACTGCCATAAGTATTAATTAAAAAATTAATTGATTGGTTGTTTTTTCGTGCCGTAAAAGTATAAAGAATGTTTAGAAACATCTATATTAAATACCTCTTCTATTGTTTGTTTGATACTTTGTATCCTGGGATCGCAAAATTCAATGACTTCTCCGGTATCGGTTAAAATAATATGATCGTGTTGCCTGTCAAAATAAGATTTTTCGTACTGAGCCTGATTCTGTCCGAACTGGTGTTTTCTAACTAGGACGCATTCCAGCAACAGTTCAATGGTATTGTACAAAGTCGCCCTGCTTACACGGTATTTTTTGTTCTTCATATTAACATAAAGCGACTCTATGTCAAAATGTTCTTCATTATTATATATTTCTTGAAGAATGGCAAAACGTTCCGGGGTTTTGCGATGCCCTTTATCCTCCAAAAACTTGGTAAATACGTTTTTGACTATGGCCTGATCATTTTTATTTACAATTTTCTTACTCATAATTTTCCTTCCTTGTAAAGATATCGTTTATTCCCGCGTGACCTTGTGTATACCACTAATTTTTTTAAGTCGTTCTATCAGTGTATTTAATATAGAATTATTTTTAACAAAAACGGTTATTCTCCCTGTAAATAGCCCTCCGGAACTTTCAAAATTAATATTCCGAATATTTACATTCATGCTTTTGGAAATCTCCTTGGTTATTTCGCTTACTAATCCCAAATTATCTATCCCGGTTAACTTGATTACCGATTTAAAATCTTGTTGAGACGAATCTATCCATTTTGCTGGCATAATCCGGTAGGAATAATTGCTTTGAAGTTGAATTGCATTTGGGCAATCTTTTTTATGCACTTTAAGACCTTCACTTACAGTTACAAATCCAAAAACGCTGTCACCCGGGATGGGATTGCAACAACTGGCCAATTTATAATCTAGAGTTTCTTCTTCTTTTCCAAATACCAATTGATCATATTTGGATGTGAATTCATCCTTGTTGAGATCCTCGGCTATTGAGGGTTTCTTGATCTTGTTTTTGATATAGCTCACAAAAATATTGCTCCTGGAGGCGGTAAATTCCTTTAGTTTGGTATTGTCTATTTTACCTATACCCACTCTGTAAAAAAGGTCAAGACTGGTTTTTAATTTGAAATAGATCACCAGTTCATTAATCATTTTTTCGTTGAAGCTAAGCTTCTGAGCCTTAAGTTTTCTAACCAGGATCGCTTTTCCTTCTTCGGCGAGCTCTTTCTTTTCTTCCCTTAATGAGGATTTTATTTTTGCCCTGGCTCTGGCGGATGTAGCGAAATCGAGCCAGTTAATATTGGGCCTTGCATTTGAAGAGGTAATAATTTCTATTTGATCCCCATTTTGAAGCTCGTGACTTAAAGGCACCAATTTATTATTTACTTTCGCTCCCCTGGTATGAAGCCCTATTTGTGTATGGATACTGAAAGCGAAATCCAGCGGGGTTGCTCCTTTAGGTAAGGATTTTAAATCTCCCTGTGGGGTAAATACAAATATTTCCTTGGAATATAAATTCAGTTTAAACTGTTCAACAAAATCAACGGCATTGGCTTCAGAATTTTCCAGTGCTTCCTGTAACCGGTTAAGCCATTCTTCCATTCCTTTTTCCTCCTTCTCCTGTCCGTGCTTATATTTATAGTGGGCGGCATAACCTTTCTCGGCCAATTCGTTCATTCGCTCACTTCTTATTTGCACTTCAACCCATCTCCCTTTTGGACCCATAACGGTAATATGAAGAGCCTCATAACCGGTAGATTTGGGAGATGAGATCCAGTCCCGTAATCTTATTGGGTTAGGCCGGAAGTGATCTGTAACTATTGAATAGATCTTCCAGGCAAGGAACTTCTCATTGGCAAGATCACTATTGTAGATGATCCGGACAGCGAACTTATCGAAAACCTCATCAAAACTAATATTTTGGGCCTGCATTTTTTTCCTGATGGAGAAAATGGATTTGGGACGACCTTTGATTATGTAATCCAGTTTTTCCTGGTCTAAAGAATCCTTGATTACCTTGGTAAATTCCTGAATATAAGCATCCTGCTCTTCCTTACTTTCCCTGATCTTAACGAGGATATCATTATATACATCCGGCTCGGTGTATTTTAATGAAAGGTCTTCCAGATCGGTTTTTATACTGTAAAGTCCTATTCTATGGGCGAGGGGTGCATAGATGTATAAGGTTTCTGAAGCAATTTTTTCCTGTTTTTCAGGTTGCATGGATTCCATGGTTTGCATATTGTGCAACCTGTCGGCAATTTTTATGATAATCACCCTGATGTCATCGTTAAGGGTAAGCAACATTTTCCTGAAGTTTTCTGCCTGCATGGAAACATCCTTATCCTTTTTTAAATGTGCAATCTTGGTAAGACCGTCAACAATTCGTGCCACGGTTTTCCCAAACATACGCTCAATATCCTCAAGAGTATATTTTGTGTCCTCCACCACATCATGAAGTAGGGCGGCGGCTATGGAAGTGGCATCCAAACCTATTTCAGAAGCGACGATTTTAGCAACAGTAATAGGATGAAAAATATAAGCCTCACCAGATTTACGGCGCTGGCCTTTATGCGCATCAACAGCTGTATCGAAAGCCAGTCTGATCAATTTTTTATCATCGTCAGAAAGAGTTTGATAACTAATGCGCAATAGCTCCTTGTATTGCCGGGCAATATTTTTATTTTCCTTATCTGAAACCGCTTCTGTCATGGTCTAAAATTACGATTAAGATTGAAAAGAAACAACTACAAATTTCCTTTCAAATTTTTATATCGTTGTAAAAGAGTAGGATGGGAGTAGTTCATAAAAACATAAGCTTTGTGTGGAGTTAGATTGCTAAGGCTGGTTTTTGACAACCTTTTTAAACTGGAGATCAAGGCTTGAGCATTGTAGGTTTTTTTTGCATAATTATCGGCTTGGTATTCAAACTTTCTGGAAAGATAATTCATTATTAAACCGGTGATCTCTGAAATCGGGCTATATAATATCCCAAATGCTATTAAAGCTATATGAAAACTTGGCAGGGTAACTCCTAAAGCCTGAGAAAGCACCGGATTTCCTATAAAAAGTGACAATAACCAAAGTGTGAATCCGGTGGTAACAATGGAAGCGGTCAAATTTGCGAAAATATGTTTCTTCTTATAATGTCCAACTTCATGAGCTAGCACACTTAAAATTTCTTCTTCTTCCAAATCCTTTATGAGGGTGTCGTAAAGTGTGATCCTTTTTTC